>NZ_CALBEX010000300.1 GCF_937889215.1 uncultured Limnohabitans sp. | reverse complement strand
TCGGCCCCGAAAGAGGCTTGTCCGTGGCGGACCAAATAAAGTGTTCCCATGGGCTGTCATTGTGCGCAGCTTGTGCGTTTTCGCCTGTCGCTGGGGTGATCAGGGGCGGAGCTTTGGGGCCGGTTCGGGCACCAGCGGGACGCTGTGCAGCGGCACACGCCGGGCTCACAAGTTCACTGTGCCCTGAATGCAGCCGACCACATCACCGCCGACCCAGACTTGGCCATGCGTATCTTGCGACAAAAACACTTGGCCGGAGCGGCCCAGCACCGTGCCCTGACGGGCGCTGTAGGCGGCAGGCATGTGGCCGTCGGCCATCAGCCATTGCGCCAGCGATGCGTTCAGGCTGCCGGTGACCGGGTCTTCGGCAATGCCGACCGGGGCGGCGAAGGCGCGCACTTCCAGGTCGGTGGGGTCATTGGCAATGCGGGTTGACGGTGCAAAGGCGCGGGCTTCGCGGTTGGCTCTGCGTATCAGGCTTCCCGCTGGCGCTTGCCTGCGGGCTGCCACACCGACTTTGGTGCCCAGCTTTTTCAGGGCGGCGTGATCGGGCTCCAGGGCTAGCACCGTGCCCACACTGTCCACCAGCAGGCCCAGCCAATGTGGGCCGTTGTTCAGGTTTTGCGCGGCTATCACTTCCGAGGCGTCCAGCCCCAAAGCGGCCAGCACCGGGTCGAGGTCTTCGGCCGAGATGTCCGAGCGCTTCAGCGGTGGCGCCGCAAAAGCCCAGCGCTCGCCCAGTTGCTTCAAACTCACCAGACCGACACCGCATTCCTGCACCAGTTGGCCGTTTTGCCGGGGTGTGTTGCCCTCCCTCAGCCAAGCGTGTGCCGTGCCCAGCGTGGGGTGGCCCGCAAACGGCAATTCGGCCCCGGGCGTGAAAATGCGCACCCGATAGTCGGCCCCGCTTGCGGACCCTTCGGGCGTGGGCGGCAGCACAAAGGTGGTTTCGCTCAGCTGCGTCCAGGCGGCAAAGGTCAGCATTTGCGCATCGCTCAGGCCCGTGCCATCCAGCACCACGGCCAGCGGGTTGCCCAGAAAGGCGGTGTCGGTAAAAACGTCGACTTGTTGAAAGGGGCGGGCGGTCATGGTTCAGTCGTCTTTCAAGATAAGGCCAAATCCAGCACGCCTACAGCGCCGGGATGCTGGCGCATTTGGGCATACCAACGTTCAAGATGCGGCCAGCTGGGGCGGGTTTGGGGAAGACCCCACCAGCGATGGACTTCGCATGCCAGGGGAATGTCGGCCATGCTCAGTTGATCTCCTGCAATGAACGGGCGGTGTTGCAATTGTTCGTTGAGCAACGCGAACAGGGGTTCGGTGGCTTCGACCGATTGCGCAATGAGGTGGTGGTTTCGTTGCGTTTCGGGTGTTCGAATCCATTGAACAAACGCAACGCCGCTGGCCCGATTGAGCGTGGTTTGTTGCCAATCCATCCATTGCTCTGAAATAAAACGGGTTTGCAAGTCTGAAGGACAGAGCCGACCCTCCCGTGCGCACAAGTAGCGCACGATCACGTTGGATTCCCAAAGGGTGTAAGGCCCATCTTCGATGGCAGGCACCATGGCGTTGGGGTTGAGTGCCAGGTAATCCGGGGTGTTGACCACCCCAAAACTCAATCCTGCATCCATGCGCACGAAGGGGATGTCCAGCATCTGCGCGCAGAGAACGACTTTGCGAACATTGATGGAGCTGATTCGTCCCCAAATTTTGAGCATGTTTATGCCTTGGGCATGGATTCACGGATCGCCGCTGCCAACGCGGCCATGCCGGTGTTGATCTGGTCGACGGTGGCGGTCACAAACGACAGGCGCAGGGTGCTTTCGTTGGCGGCCCCGGCGTAAAACGCCGAGCCGGGCACAAAGGCCACGCCTTTTTCGACCGCTTTGTCCAGCAGGGGAATGGCTTTCATGCCCTGGGGCAGTTGCACCCACAGGAACATACCGCCCACCGGGCGGTTCCAGGAAAGGCCCAGCCCCGCCATTTCGCGGTCTAGGGCGGCGAGCATCGCTTCGCATTGCTGTTTGTACAGCGCGCGGATGGTGGGCACATGGCGGTCGATGAAGCCGTCTTTGAGCACTTCGGCCACCACGCGCTGATTAAAGCTGGGTGTGTGCAGGTCGGCCGCTTGTTTCGCTTGCAAGAGCTTGGGGTAAAGCGCTGTGGGGGCCACCAAGTAGCCCAGGCGCAGGCCGGGGGCCAGGATTTTGGAGAAGGAACCCAGGTAAACGCTGCCTTCAGGGTGGCGCGAGCTGAGTGAGGGCGCGGGAGGCGCGTCAAACCACAGGTCGCCGTAGGGGTTGTCTTCGATGATAGGCAAGCCAGACTCGATCGCCACCTGCGCCACGGCGGCGCGGCGTTCTTCGGTCATGGTGCGGCCGGTGGGGTTCTGGAAGTTGGGCAGTAGGTACACAAAGCGGGCTTTATCAGCCCCGGTACCGACTTTGGCGCGCAGGTCGGCCGGGTCCACGCCGTGGTCGTCGCTGTTGACCGATACGGCCACTGGTTCCATGGGCGTGAAAGCTTGCAGTGCGCCCAGGTAGGTGGGGGTTTCGACCAAGATGCGGCTGCCCGCGTCGATCAGGATTTTGGCGACCAGGTCCAGGCCTTGCTGGCTGCCGGTGGTGATCAACACCTGGTCGGGGCTGACATTCATGCCTTGCTTGAGCAGGTCTAGCGCGACCCATTCGCGCAAGGGGGCGTAGCCCTCACTGGCGGCGTATTGCAGGGCGGCTTTGCCGTCATCCCGCAGCACGCGCTCGCTGGCTACGCGCATGGCGTCGATCGGGAAAGTCAGCGGCGAGGGCAGGCCGCCTGCAAAGCTGATGATGCCGGACTTTTCGGTCACTTTCAGGATCTCGCGGATCACTGAGGGGTTCATTTTTTCGGCGCGTCGGGCCAGGTTCCAGTTCATCGCGTTCGCTCCTTGAGAATGTGTCTATTTTGGTGCTGGTGGGGTGGCCATGCGCCGGCCCATAAAAACGGTTAGCACCACCAGAAATGCAAAGCCCATTGTCATCGTGTCCAGCGATTCCCCCAGCAAAGGCACTGCGGCCAGGATCGATATGAAGGGCTGCAGCAACTGCATTTGGCTCACCCGCAGTGGGCCGCCCAGCGACAGGCCGCGGAACCAGGCAAAAAAGCCCGCCCACATGGAGAACACCCCGACATACATCAGGGCCAGCCAAGAGGCCGGGGCAATGGCGTGTTCCGGCCAGGTGAGCCAGGCACCGGGCAGCGTGATGGGCAGCGCCATCACACACACCCAGCTGATGACTTTTTCAGCGCCCATGCTGGCCGTGACTTTGGCCCCGGCCACATAGCCCAGCGAAGCGGCCACCACTGCTCCCAGCAGTAAGGTGTCGGCCCAGGTCAGGCCAAAGCCATGGCCCATTTGTGCTGCCCGCAATACGCTGTAAATGGCGACCAAGCTGCTGCCAAGCGCTGCGAATACCCAAAACCCAAGGCGAGCGCGCTGTTGCATTAGCCAAGCCGCAGCGGCAGCGGTGGCCAGTGGCAGCAAGGCGGTGATGACGGCCGCGTGGCTGGCGGTGACATGGCGCAACGCCCATCCCAAGAGCAAGGGGTAGCCGATGACATTGCCCAGCAGGGCCAGCCCGAGTGATCGGCGTTGCGCAGACAAGGGCCAGGGTGCGCGAACCGCGATCAGGTAAATCGCCGATAAGCCACCGGCCAATGCGGCCCTGCCCCATGTCACAAACCAGGGCGAAAGTTGTGGCGCATCGGCTGTCCCTGTGGCCAGTCGCGTCATGGGCAAGGTCAGCCCAAAAATCACCACGCCTAAAAGGCCCAGCCAGAGACCTTGGTTGACCTGTTGTGGTGTTTGGGGAAGGGGTGTCATCACGGTGCTTTCATGCGACCTGTGTCTGCAAGCTTTTGAGCAGCCAGGCCACGGTGGCCACCAGGGCCGCCGACATGCAGCGGTTGAACACCAGCAAGCGCTTGCCGTGAGTCAACCAATGCCTGAGCAGCGAGCCTGCCACCGCGTAGGTCAGATTGCTCAAAAAGCCATAGGCCACCATGATGGGCAGCAGCACCATCGTGCGTGCCGTGGCATCTTCACGCCCGGCCACCCAGCCTGCGACAATGGCGAGCGCCAACATCCAGGCCTTGATGTTTAGAAACTGCAAGCCTACGCCTTGCGCAAAACCCACTTGCAGCTTGGCGCTGTCGGCCTGCTGCAAGCTGCCGCTTTGCCACAAACGCGATGCCAGCCAAAGCAAATACCCATTGCCCAGCACCACTATGCCCCAGTGCAGCGGTGGCCAAGCCACCACCAGGCTGCCCAGTCCTGTAGCGCACAGTGTGAACAAAATCCCCCAGCCCACTGGCACCGCGCACACAAAGCGCATGGCCCGGCTCAAGCCGTGGTTCGCGGCCATCGCGGTCGACAAGGTGGTGTTGGGCCCCGGTGTGAAGCTGCTCACGGTGGCCAGCACCAACAGCGCACTGAGTTCGGTAGAGGTCATGGCTATGATGTCGAATGAAGTGGAGCCTTTGGAGTCCTTAGGGGTTCGGGGCTTCGGGCTAATGCTCAGCGGGCCGACAAAATTTCCCAGCGCTCCATTGCGGCCAGCAGCTGGTCGTCGATTTCCGTGTCGCGGCGGAACAGTTGTTGCGCCAGTCCGGGGTCGCGCTGGTAAACACTGCCATCGGACAGTTGCGCACGGACGTTGGTTTGCTCTTTTTCCAAGCTCTCAATCTTCGCCGGCAGCTCGGCCAGCTCACGCTGCTCTTTGTAGCTGAGCTTGCTGCGGGTTGGCGCGCTTGCTGCGGGGGCTGCGGATGCCGTAACGGGACTTGCGGCTGGGGTGGCCTGAGGTGGTGTGCCGTTGCGCTGCGCCGCTTGGGCCCGAATGGCCTGAGCGCGCTTGGACTGGACCAGCCAGTCCTGCACCGAGCCTTCGTATTCGCGCCAGAAGCCGGGCTGGTCCGGTGCGCTTTCGCAGGCGATGATGCCGGTGACCACGTTGTCCATGAAGGCGCGGTCGTGGCTGACCAAGAACACGGTGCCTTCATAGTTTTGCAGCAGCTCTTCGAGCAGCTCCAAGGTCTCGATGTCCAGGTCGTTGGTCGGTTCGTCCAGCACCAGCACGTTGGCCGGGCGGGCAAACAAGCGGGCCAACAGCAGGCGGTTGCGCTCACCGCCCGACAGTGAGCGCACCGGCGAGGTTCCGCGTGCGGGCGAGAACAAAAAGTCACCCAGATAGCTCTTGACGTGTTGGCGCTTGTTGCCAATCTCGATCCATTCGCTGCCGGGGCTGATGAAGTCTTCAAGCGTGGCGTCCAGGTCCAGTGCGTCGCGCATTTGGTCGAAGTAGGCCACTTCCATCTTGGTGCCACGGCGCACTTCGCCGCTGTCGGCTTCGAGCTCGCCCAAAATCAGTTTGAGCAAGGTGGTTTTGCCTGCGCCGTTGGGGCCCAGCAAGCCAATCTTGTCGCCGCGCAGCAAAGTGCCGGTGAATTTTTGGATGACGGTGCGCACGCTGCCGTCCGGCTGGGTGAAGCTTTTGGTCACGTCGGTCAGCTCTGCCACCAACTTGCCGCTCGGCACGCCAGAGGCCACTTCCATCTTCACGTTGCCCACTTTTTCACGGCGTGCGGCGCGTTCGCCGCGCAGGTTTTGCAGCCGCGTGATCCGGCTTTGGCTGCGGGTGCGGCGCGCTTCCACACCTTTGCGAATCCAAATCTCTTCCTGGGCCAGCAGTTTGTCGGCCTTGGCCTGAATCACGGCTTCTTGAGCGAGTTGCTCTTCTTTTTGCACTTGGTAGGCGGCGTAGTTGCCCGGGTAAGGGCGCAGCTTGCCTCGGTCCAATTCCACAATGCGGGTGGCGATACGGTCCAAAAATGCGCGGTCGTGGGTGATGGCGATCACGCTGCCCTTGAAGTCGATCAACAGGTCTTCCAGCCAAGTGATCGCGTTCAGGTCCAGGTGGTTGGTGGGCTCATCTAACAAGAGGACGTCAGGACGGGTCACCAAGGCTTGTGCCAAGGCCACGCGTTTGCGCATGCCGCCAGACAGCGATTGCACGACTGCATTGGGGTCCAATTGCAGGCGTTGCAGGGTTTCGTCAAGCCGCTGCTCCCACCCCCAACCATCGCGAGATTCAATTTGCCCTTGCAAAGTGTCCAGGTCACCCCTGCTGTGCGTGTAATCGTCTATCCATTGCACAACTTCTGCCAAGCCCTCGCGCACAGACTCAAAAATGGTGTGCTCAGGCACCAGGATGGGCTCCTGAGCCACATATGCAATGCGAACGCCTTGCTGCAAATGCAGATTGCCGTCGTCAGGGCGCTCTATGCCCGCCAGTATTTTGAGCAAGGACGATTTGCCTGTGCCGTTGCGACCAATCAAGCCGATGCGCTCGGATGTCTCCAGGGAGAAATCTGCGTGATCGAGGAGTGCGACATGACCAAAAGCCAAGGACGCGTTCAAAAGTGTGAGTAAAGCCATGGGCTCATTATCCGGGTGAGGAAGCAGAAAAAATGAACAAAGACTTCAAAATACTTGTCAAGGTCTAAAAAGCTGTGCAATAATCTAAGGCTTCGCTGCACACAACTGAGGCTTTCGAAAGAGATCAAGCAAGCGCGGCGAAGAGGTTGATGAAAAGATCCCAGTATTCAAAGAAATTTTCAAAAACTTGACGCAGCGCTGAAAACTGTGTCATAATATAAGGCTTCGCTGATCGCAGCGTAGCAAAAC
>NZ_CALBEX010000299.1 GCF_937889215.1 uncultured Limnohabitans sp. | reverse complement strand
CCCAGTTCCAGCGCACGGGCAATCAGCATTTCCTCAACGTGGTACTGCTGCAAATTGATCATGCCGGGGCGCTTGTGGCCTGCGTCGGGCACCAGGTTGAACTGGTACACCTCGTCTTCTTCGAGGAAGGTGCGGCCGATGTTCCAGCTTACGCCCAAGCCGCAAGCCTCGTTGGCAATGCCCAGGCGGTCCAGAATTTCGAGCGAACGCTTGGCGTAACACACCGCCCGCGAACCGACCGACACGGTTTTGTCGTCGTCCAGCACCAGCACATCCAGGCCCTGCAAGCGCGCATCAATGGCTGCCGCCAAGCCCACCGGCCCTGCGCCAATCACGATCAGCGGTTTGCGCTGCGGCGGCGTGGCCATCAGGTCGGCTGGCGACTTGTAGGGATAAATCGGGTTGACGTAAGCACCCATGTGCAAGCTCCAAAAGGGTCAAAAAGCACCCTGTGGTGCCTAGACCGTAATTTACCATTGATAAATCGGTTTACCTAAACGTAATTTTATACACCCTCGGGCCAAGCCTGTGACGGACAAAGTTCTGCCGCGTTCTGGAACGACGAAAGTCAAACGGGATTGTGTGCAAATTTTTGACTGCACAACAGCCACAGGACCGTTATGCTCGAACTTGTTTTTTGTATGACAAATTCATGAGCCAGCATTTCTCTCCTGTATCCAGCGGTGCCCGTTTGTCGGACCAAGTGGCGGAGCAACTGAGCGCCGAAATCAAACAAGGCCGTTTGGTGCCGGGCGACAAATTGCCCACCGAGGCGCGTCTGGTGCAGCAGTTCGCCGTCAGTCGCACGGTGGTGCGTGAGGCAGTCTCGCGCCTCAAGTCACTGGGGCTGGTGGATTCGCGCCAGGGCAGTGGCGTGTTTGTGAGCGCACGCCAACCGTTTGCGCCACTCAATTTCGAAGCCCGGCACGCCGCCTCGAAAGAGGCCGTGATCCAGATGGTCGAGGTGCGCCGCGCCTTGGAGGCCGAAGTGGCCGCGCTGGCGGCCGAGCGGCGCAGCGCTGGCGAGCTGCGGGCGATCGAACAAGCCGTCAAGGCGCTGGACAAAGCCGTGCAGTCGGGCGGTGATGGCGTGGCCGAAGACGTGCAGTTTCACCGCGCCATTGCAGAGGCCGCGCACAATCCTTTTTTGATCCAAACACTGGTCTATTTGGGCCAGTTTTTGCACGAGGCCACCCGCGTGACCCGGGCCAACGAGGCCCGGCGCGTGGACTTTGCGGCCCAAGTGCATGCCGAGCACCAGGCCATTTTGCAGGCCGTGCAAGCGGGAGAAGCAGACCAAGCCCGACAAGCCGCCACCGCCCACATGGGCAACGCCATCCGCCGCATCCAAAGTGCCGATCCGGCATTTTGGTTGCAAGAAGGCGAGCAGTTGGCGCAGCCTTTGGTCAAGGGGTTGCGGGGCTGATGGGGAGCCGAAAGGCGGGTGATCAGACCGGCAGACCCACGTCACATCACTGCGCTTTGATGCCTGCCGCTTTGACCACAGCCTCGTAGCGCGACAGGTCACGCGCCATGTCGCGGCCAAAGCGCTCTGGGCCGCCGGGGCTGGCGGTGATGCCCAAGGTGTTCAGACGATCGCGCACGGCCGGGTCGTTCAGCACGGCGTTCAGCTCGGTGTTGAGCTTGTCCACAATCGCCCGGGGCGTTTTGGCCGGGGCCAGCAAACCGACCCAGGAGTTGATGTCGAAATCGGTCACGCCCGCTTCGATGAAGGTGGGCACATCGGGCATGGACGGGGCACGCTGCGCGCTGGACACGGCCACCGCATGCAGCTTGCCTGACTTGACGTGAGAAATCGCCCCCGCCACAGCGGTGTACACCAGCGGAACGTTGCCGCCCATCACATCGATCATGGCCTGGCCACCGCCTTTGTAGGGAATGTGCGTCAGGTTGGCACCTGTGCGCTGCTTGAGCAATTCACCCGCAATGTGCGGCGTGCCGCCCGTACCAGACGTGCCATACGACAGGCCGCCCGACTGGGTTTTGGACAGGGTGATCACTTCTTTCAGTGTTTTGGCGGGAACGCCAGGGTGCGACACCAGAATCAGAATGGCATCGCCAATTTTTCCGACCGGGGCGAAGTCATTCATGGTGTCAAAGCCCACTTTGGGGAACACATGCGGGTTGATCACCAGGGTGCCGTCAAAGCCCAACAGCAAGGTGTAACCATCGGGCGCGGCCGTGGCCACCATTTGCGTGCCGATGTTGCCCGAGGCGCCGGGTTTGTTGTCCACGATCACCTGTTGGCCCAAGCGCTTGGAGAGGTGCTCGGCGATCACGCGGCCGCTGGTGTCGGTGACGCCGCCGGGTGAAAAGGGCACGATCATGCGAATAGGCTTGCTGGGGTAAGCCGCTTGTGCTGCTGCGCTGCTGGCGCTCAGGGCCAGGCCACCACAGGCAGCGGCCATCAAGCCGGTGCTTAGCGCAGCTTTGAGCCAATGGCGGCGAGGTGTTGTTGTCTTCTTTTGCATTGTTGTCTCCTAGAGTTTCAGGGGGGTCAATCGGTTTCAGCGTAACGTTTTTCAAAAGCCCACACGTCTTCGAAACCCATGAGCTTGGTCAGGTCGCCAAAGTCATACAAAGGCGTTGGACTGTTGGCAGAAGAGCCGGTGTCCTTGAATTGCTGGTACACCTGCGCCATGGCCTGCACCCCGGCCAACAAGGCGGTCACCGGGAAGATGGCGATCTTGTAGCCCAGCGCTTCCAGCTCTGGCTTCGTCAGCACCGGGGTGCGGCCTTTTTCGACCATGTTGGCCACCAGCG
>NZ_CALBEX010000298.1 GCF_937889215.1 uncultured Limnohabitans sp. | reverse complement strand
GATCTGATCCGTGATATCGTGCTCATGAAGTTGGACGCAGTGGGTTTGCGTGGCGCCCGAGACTTGTCGCCCTCCGAAATTTCTGGCGGCATGAGCCGGCGGGTGGCGCTGGCCCGCGCCATTGCGCTCGACCCCGATCTGATCATGTACGACGAACCATTTGCCGGGTTGGACCCCATCTCCTTGGGCACCGCAGCGCGCTTGATACGGCGATTGAATGACAGCCTGGGCATCACCAGTGTGGTGGTCTCGCACGATGTCACCGAGACTTTTGAAATCGCCGACCATGTGGTCATCCTCGCGCATGGCGGGGTGGCCGCCCAGGGCACCCCAGCCGAGTTGCGGGCCAGCACCGATCCGCTGATCCACCAGTTTGTGCATGCCCTGAGTGACGGCCCCGTGCCTTTTCATTACCCAGCGCCCAGCCCCGCGCAAGACTATGACCGGAGGCCTGCATGAACATGGTCCAAGGACTTGCCGCTTTGGGGGCGGCCACCCGCCAGATGCTGGCCGATTGGGGTTATGCCGCGCGCTTGTTTTTCAAGCTGTTGCGCATGTCCGGCGCGGCCCTCAAACGGTTTGGCTTGGTGCGCGATCAAGTGCATTTTTTAGGCAACTATTCACTGGCCATCATCACTGTGTCGGGCTTGTTTGTGGGTTTTGTGCTGGGTTTGCAAGGCTATTACACGCTGCAGCGCTATGGATCGGCAGAGGCCTTGGGTCTGCTGGTGGCACTCAGCTTGGTACGCGAGTTGGGGCCTGTGGTGGCTGCCTTGTTGTTTGCAGGCAGGGCAGGGGCTTCACTCACGGCCGAGATCGGCTTGATGCGTGCGGGCGAGCAACTTACCGCCTTGGAAATGATGGCGGTGGACCCGTTGCAGCGCATCGTGGCACCGCGTTTTTGGGGGGGCATCATTGCCTTGCCGCTTCTCGCGGCGGTGTTCAGTGCTGTGGGCATTTTGGGCGGCTATGTGGTGGGTGTTTTGCTCATCGGTGTCGACTCGGGTGCTTTTTGGAGCCAGATGCAAGGTGGGGTCGATGTCTTCAAGGACGTTGGCAACGGCATCATCAAAAGTGTGGTCTTTGCCGTGGCGGTGACTTTCATCGCCTTGTTGCAAGGCTACGTGGCCAAGCCCACGCCCGAAGGTGTGGCC
>NZ_CALBEX010000297.1 GCF_937889215.1 uncultured Limnohabitans sp. | reverse complement strand
GCTCTGGGTCCATGAACAGGCTCACACGCACGCCCAGCGCCTTGCATTCGTCGATCAAAGGTTTCAGGCGTTCGGCGTCTTGCGGGAAGGCCCAGCCGTGGTCGCTGGTGAACTGGCCTTCGCTGTCGGGCACAAAGGTCACCTGGTGCGGACGCACAGCGCGCACATGGTCCATCAGGTTGTGAAAAGGGTTGCCCTCGATGTTGAACTCGCGCTCGGGCCAGCCCTTCATCAAGGCGGTGAGTTCGGTCACATCGCTGGCGCGGATGTGGCGCTCATCAGGTCGGGGGTGGATGGTGATGCCGTTCGCGCCC
The DNA here is from genome assembly GCF_937889215.1 of uncultured Limnohabitans sp. Lineage (GTDB taxonomy): Bacteria > Pseudomonadota > Gammaproteobacteria > Burkholderiales > Burkholderiaceae_C > Limnohabitans_A. The sequence goes on along the minus strand of NZ_CALBEX010000297.1, from coordinate 7,865 downwards.
GCTTGCAGGCACAGCTCGGCAGCGCGGGCAACGCTCGGTATGCCCAGGTGGCGCGAGTTGCGCAGCAAGGCGACTTTGTTGACATTGACCGACAAGGCCACGCGATGGGTAGAAGTGGTCATGAAGGTGTTCATAAAGTTTGCAAGTCCAGCATCATTTGACGGGTACGCAAAGCGCCCACACCGCAATGGTAATTGAGCATCAAGCGCAAGGGGCGTTGCAGCTGCACCAACAAGTCGGCGCACTCGCGCAGCAAAGCCGCCAAGGGACTGGGGGATGCCAGTGCCGCGTGCAGCACCAGCCATTGTTCGCCGCGCAAGGCGTGGCGCGGGTCATCGCTGACCCACTGCAGCCCCGCCTCAGGCACGAGCGCATAACTGTCGGTGGGCGACAACGGCTTGAGGGTCAGGGTCTGCAGGTTGAGGGCAGGCAACAGGCCCATTTCGCGCAGCAGCAGCAACTCAAAGCCGCGCAAGGCCCACTGCAGCGCATCGGGGTCGCCACTGGCCAGCAGGCGCACGGCGGCGGCATACACCTCGAACAACTCCGGGTGCGGGTCGTCGCGCGCGGTCAGGCGCATCAGCAATTCATTGAGGTAATAACCGGACAGCAGGGCCTCGCCCGTGGGCATGACATGCCCACCCACCCATTCGGCCGACTTAAGGGTGCGGATGTCGCCATCGCCGCCAAACGCCAGCGACAAGGGCTGCAGCGGCAAGAGCACCGGGCGAAAGCTTGATGTAGGCCGCTTGGCCCCTTTGGCCACCAAAGCCACCCTGCCGTGGTGGCGGGTAAAGACTTCGAGGATCAGGCTGGTTTCGCTCCAGTCGTAGCGGTGCAGCACATAGGCTGGCTCGTCTGCAATCCGCTTGGAGGCCATTGAAGCAGGCGTTACTCGTAACCGAAACTGCGCACGCGGGCTTCGTCGTCAGCCCAGCCCGAACGCACTTTGACCCACAGCTCGATGAAGACCTTGGCGTCCAACAGCTTTTCCAGCTCGACGCGGGTTTCGGTGCCGATGCGCTTGAGCTTTTCGCCCTTGTCACCGATCACCATGGCCTTGTGTCCTTCGCGCTCGACCACAATGGTGGCCGCAATGCGCAGCATGCGTTTGGCTGTTCGGCCTGCTTCTTCCTCGAACTTGTCGATCACCACGGTGGAGGTGTAAGGCAATTCGTCACCCGTCAAACGGAAGAGTTTTTCGCGCACCATTTCGCTGGCCAAAAATTTCTCGCTGCGGTCGGTCAGCTCGTCCTCAGCGTGAAACCAAGGCTGCTCGGGCAGGTATTTTTCGCAGACGCCGAGCAAGCGCTCAATGTCTTTGGGCTGCTTGGCCGACATGGGGAAAAACTCTGTGAAGGCGTGGCGCTCTTGCATCTCCCGCAACCAAGGGGCGATGTCGCCACGGCGGTGCACATTGTCCAATTTATTGGCCACCAACAAAACCGGAATACCGGGCTTGAGCAGCGCCAGCACCTTGGCGTCTGCCGTGGTGAAGCTGCCCGCCTCAACCACAAAAAGCACCAGATCCACGTCGCTCACAGCGCCGACCACGGTCTTGTTGAGCGACTTGTTGAGTGCGGTGCCGTGGATGGTCTGAAAACCAGGCGTATCGACAAACACATACTGGGCGGCGCCCTGGGTGCGGATGCCGGTGATGCGGTGGCGCGTGGTTTGGGCTTTGCGCGAGGTGATGCTGATCTTTTGGCCCACCAAAGCGTTGAGCAAGGTGGACTTGCCCACGTTGGGCTTGCCCACAATGGCCACCAGGCCGCAATGCTGACCCTCGACCGGCACAGGCGCGGGTGCGGCCGCGACCGGGGGCAATGAAGCGTCTTCGGATGCATCGCGTGGTTGGATGGTCACACCCGCGATTTGAACGGGGCGGCGCAGGGTTTGCTCTTGCGGCGTGCGTTCAGTTTCAAGTGTTTTTTTGTCGGTGCTCATGCGGCGCTTTCGGATTTGAGGGTCTGCAACATGGCGGCTGCCGCTGCTTGTTCGGCAGCGCGGCGCGATGCGCCCGAGCCTTGTTGGGTTTGGCGCAATTCGGTCACTTCGCACGAGACCTCGAATTGCTGACGGTGCGCGGCACCGGAAGTGGCGACCACGGTGTATTTGGGCAGCGCGAGCTTGCGCCCTTGCAGCCACTCTTGCAGCTCGGTCTTGGGGTCTTTGCCCACCGCCTGCATATCGGGCTTGATGTCCACTTTGGCAAACAAGCGCTCAACCAAGGCTTGTGCGTCCTTGTAATCACCGTCAAGGTACACCGCGCCAATGATGGCTTCCAAGGCATCGGCCAAGATCGAAGGCCGGCTCTGTCCGCCCGAGCGCATCTCACCTTCGCCCAGACGCATGACGGCCGACAAGTCCAGGGTTTTGGCCAGTTGGTGCAAGGTGTCTTGCTTGACCAGATTGGCCCGCACCCGCGACAAATCGCCCTCGGGCAAGCTGGCCAGCTGCACATACAACAGGTTTGCAACCGCCAAATTGAGCACCGAGTCGCCTAAAAATTCCAGTCGTTCGTTGTGGTCGGCGCTGAAGCTGCGGTGCGTCACCGCTTGCTGCAACAAACCCTGTTGGCGAAAGGCATAACCCAGGCGTATTTGCAAATCAGACAAAGCGGGTGATGTGGCCACGTTTGCCTCAGTCAAAAGCGCCAATGCGCTTGAGGTTGCCAAAATTCATCCACACGAAGAACGCCTTGCCCACGATGTTGGCATCGGGCACAAAGCCCCAGTAGCGCGAGTCCAGCGAGTTGTCGCGGTTGTCGCCCATCATGAAATAGTGGCCCTCGGGCACTTTGCAGGTCACGCCTTCAACGGTGTAGTTGCAATTTTCACGGCCCACAAACTGGTCGGCTCCCGGAATGAACGCGGGACGGTCGTCGTCTTGCAGGGTCTGGTGCGGCTTGGCACCCAGCGTCTCCCGACGGTGCTTGTGGTAGCGCATGGTGGACTCGTCGAAGAAATCCGGCAGCACTTCGGTGGGCACTGGTTTGCCATTGAGCGTGAGGGTTTTGTTCAGGTAAGCCACCTCATCGCCCGGCACACCCACCACGCGCTTGATGTAGTCCACGCTGGGCTTGGGGGGGAAGCGAAACACCATCACATCGCCCCGCTGAACGGGCGTGCCCTCGGTGATCTTGATGTTGGCCACAGGCAGACGGATGCCGTAATGGAACTTGTTGACCAAAATCAGGTCGCCAATGTGAAGTGTCGGGATCATGGAGCCCGAGGGAATTTTGAAAGGCTCGAACAAAAACGAGCGCAGCACAAACACCACCACGATGACGGGGAACAAACCTGCAGTCCAATCGAGCCACCAAGGCTGCATGAGCAGCTTTTCGCGGGACTCGCGGATGTCGGTGTCCACCTGCTCGATGCCCATTCTGGACAACTCGGCGCGGCGCTGGGCGGTTTCGGCTTCGAGCTGCGCCACCGCTTTTTGGCGCTGCGGCAAGAACACAAAGCGCTCGGCCAGCCAATAAATGCCGGTGACCACGGTGGCCAAAAGCAAGAGCAGCGCGAAGTTGCCCTCCAAATGGCCCAGATACCAGGCACCGGCATAGCCGACAAAACCGGCCAGCACCAAAGACGTTAAGAACTGCATCAATCTTCCACCTGCAAAATGGCCAAGAAAGCCTCTTGGGGCACCTCGACCGAACCAATTTGTTTCATCCGTTTTTTACCCGCTTTTTGCTTTTCGAGCAGCTTGCGTTTGCGCGAGATGTCGCCACCGTAGCACTTGGCCAGCACGTTCTTGCGCAAGGCCTTGATGCTTTCACGTGCAATGATGTTGGCCCCAATGGCCGCTTGAATCGCCACATCGAACATCTGGCGGCTGATGATCTCGCGCATCTTGGCCACCACGGCACGGCCACGGTACTGGGACTGTGAGCGGTGGACGATGATGGACAAAGCATCGACTTTTTCGCCGTTGAGCAAAATGTCGACCTTCACCACATCAGACGCCCGAAATTCCTTGAACTCGTAATCCATCGAGGCGTAACCCCGGCTGACCGATTTGAGTTTGTCGAAAAAGTCCAGCACGATTTCGCCCAAAGGCATTTCATAGGTCAGCATGACCTGACGGCCGTGGTAGGCCATGTTCATCTGCACACCGCGTTTGAGGTTGGCCAGCGTCATCACTGGACCCACGTAGTCCTGCGGCATGTACAAATGCACCGTGACGATGGGCTCGCGGATCTCCTGCAGTTTGCCTTGGTCGGGCATCTTGGACGGGTTCTCGACCATCACGACTTCGCCACCAGGCTGGACCACTTGGTAAACCACGCTGGGCGCGGTGGTGATCAGGTCTTGGTCAAACTCGCGCTCAAGCCGTTCTTGCACGATCTCCATGTGCAACAAGCCCAAAAAGCCGCAGCGAAAGCCAAAGCCCAGCGCCTGTGAAACCTCGGGCTCATAGTGCAGGGACGCGTCGTTGAGCTTGAGCTTTTCCAGCGCGTCGCGCAGCGCGTCGTACTGGTTGGCCTCGGTCGGGTACAGGCCGGCAAACACCTGGGGCTGGATTTCTTTGAAACCCGGCAAAGCTTCGGCGGCGGGACCCAGGTTGTTGGGCAGCTTTTTTTCCAGCGTCACGGTGTCGCCCACCTTGGCCGCTTGCAATTCCTTGATGCCCGCAATGATGTACCCCACCTCACCGGCGCGCAGCATCTGGCGCGGCTCGTTGGCGGGGGTGAAAACTCCCAAACTGCCCGCTTCGTATACCGCGTTGCTGGCCATCATCTTGATGCGTTCGTTTTTCAGCAACTGGCCGTCGATGACGCGCACCAACATGACCACACCCACATAGGTGTCGAACCAGCTGTCGACGATCATGGCGCGCAGTGGCGCATCAGGGTTGCCTTTGGGCGGCGGAATACGGGCCACCACAGCTTCGAGGATTTCTTCGATGCCCATGCCGGTTTTGGCCGAACAAGGAATGGCATCGGTCGCGTCAATGCCGATCACGTCTTCCACTTCGCTGCGTGCGTTTTCCGGATCGGCGTTGGGCAGGTCCATCTTGTTGAGCACCGGCACCACTTCCACACCCAAGTCGAGCGCGGTGTAGCAATTGGCCACGGTCTGCGCTTCCACGCCCTGGCTGGCATCGACCACCAGCAAAGCGCCTTCGCAAGCCGACAACGAGCGGCTTACTTCATAAGAGAAGTCCACATGGCCGGGTGTGTCGATCAGGTTAAGGTTGTAGACCTGTCCGTCTTTGGCTTTGTATTGCAGCGCAGCGGTCTGGGCCTTGATGGTGATACCGCGCTCTTTCTCGATGTCCATCGAGTCCAGCACCTGGGCTTCCATGTCGCGGGCTTCCAAACCGCCACAGCGTTGAATCAAGCGATCGGCCAGCGTGGATTTGCCATGGTCAATGTGGGCAATGATCGAAAAATTTCTGATGTGATTCATCAAGGAAGTTCTGCAAGTATTTGTGGATCAACGATCCGGAAAAGAAAAAAGGGCGCGTCTGGTGGCGACGCGCCCTGAACCAACAATCAATGGCAACTGCGATAGTTGGGACTTCATTGTAGGCAAATTGGTCCGTTCGCACAGCCCCTGAAACGGGTGAGGCAGGTCGTTGCTGCTTTGCAACATAAATTTATCCACAGTTTATCCACATTCCGCCATGCGTTTGCATGAACAAGGTGTGGACTGTCTGTGGATCAACGGTGGACACCTGGATCAAATCCCGCATGGTGAACCCAGACCTGCTCTATATGCCATGAATCACTGGTCAAGACGGCTGATTTTAGCCAAATTCGGTATGAGAAAAATAAAAAGTCAGTATGCGCAAACTTTATAAATATTTTCCAGTCTGTGATTTGAAACCCACACATGGCAGCGCAGTCCTGAAACCCCAAAACCTCAGAGGTTTCAGGGGCACTCAGGGTTTCACGCCCTTCATGGGGCAGGACGGATCAACACATACTGAGCCGCACCACCGCGACGAACAAGCACATTGACTGGCTTCGTTTTGTCGATCCGGCCCATCAGCGACTCAAACACTTTGACCGAGTTGACTTGGGTGTTGGCCACCGCCAAAATCAAATCGCCCTCGCGGATACCCGCACGGGCCGCCCCGTCAACAGAGGCCACCACGCGCACACCTCCACGAACCCTGGCTTCTTTCTTCTGGGCATCGGTCAAGTCGGCCAAGGTCAGTCCCAAGTGGCGAATGTTGGCCTCTGGAGGTTTTTCCTCGGGCGCTGCAGCCGAGGCCTGCTGGTCTGGCTCAATTTCCGCCACGGTGACCGTCAAGTCTTTGGTGGAGCCCCGCCGAAACACCGTCATGCCGACACTGCTACCGGGCTTGGTGTTGCCCACTGCGCGAGGCAAATCCGTGGGCTTTTCAACGGCCCGCCCATCAAACTTGACGATGATGTCGCCAGCCTCAACACCGGCTTTTTCAGCAGGGGAGCCCTCTTCAACACCACGCACCAGCACGCCTTGCGCCTTGCCCAGGCCAATCGATTCAGCCACTTCTTTCGTCACCGCAGCGATCTGCACGCCAATGCGCCCACGGCTGACGCGCCCTGTCGAGCGCAATTGCTCGCTGACACGCATGGCTTCATCCATGGGAATGGCAAACGAAATGCCCATGAACCCGCCCGAACGCGAATAAATTTGGCTGTTGATGCCGACCACCTCGCCGCGCATGTTGATCAGCGGGCCGCCCGAGTTGCCCGGATTGATCGCCACATCGGTTTGGATGAAAGGCAAATAGTCACCCGTGTCACGCTGTTTGGCGCTGACGATGCCGGCCGTGACCGTGTTCTCCAAACCAAAGGGCGAACCAATCGCCATGACCCATTCACCCACACGCAGGCGGTTGATGTCGCCCACCTTGACAGCCGGCAAGCCTGTGGCCTGGATTTTCACCACCGCCACATCCGTGCGCTTGTCAACGCCCACAATGCGCGCCGTGAATTCGCGTTTGTCGGTAAGGGTCACCATCACCTCGTCAGCCCCTTCCACCACATGCGCATTGGTCATGATGAAACCATCTGAACTCAGGATGAATCCTGAACCCACACCTCTGGGCTGAGACTCTTCCTGTGGCCTGTTGGGCTGCTGTCCCTGCCTGGGGACGCTGGGCATCGGCACCCCAAAAAAGCGCCGGAACAGCTCTTGCATTTCCTCGTCAGGCGCTCCTGCTCCTGGCTCACTGGAGCGGACCTTTTCGAGGGTCCGAATGTTGACCACCGAGGGCCCCACCTGCTCCACCAAATCGGTGAAATCAGGCAAACCGCGCACGGAAGCGTTGGGGCTTTGCGCCACCGCAGCGCCGGTTGGCCACCCCACCAACCCGGTCAGCAGCGTGCCGGCCACAATGGCCGAAGCCGCTTTATTGGTCCAAACTTTTATCAGCACACAGCCTCCTGGTGAAAATCAAAAACAACTCGAAGATGTTGTTCAGATGCGGCCGACTCACAGCAATTCAAGTCGCGTCAAATTCGATCATGCCGAGCCCCGTCAAATGACCTGAGCATCCGTGGACGGGAATATACAGCGCATCTAAACCCATGCCACTTGGAGGGCATCGTGTGCGCTTGCACCCAAGCACAGGTCAATGGCCCCTGCGTTGGGTTCTGCTGACCTGCGTCATCCTGACGTCGAATCCAAAGCAGCAGGCCACTGCCCACATCCAACCCCACCGACACGGACACACTTTGCAGGTCGCCCTGTCCGCTTGAACCCTCGGTTTGCCAGAACCAGGCCTCACCACTCCAAAACAAACGCCCACCGACCAGTTGTTGGCGCGGCGCCCAGGCTGCAGCCCAAGCCAAACACAGCGCCCAAAAAGACCAAGCCCACAGCGCCAACTCGTTCGACGCTTGTCCCCACACTTGCCACCCC
>NZ_CALBEX010000296.1 GCF_937889215.1 uncultured Limnohabitans sp. | reverse complement strand
CAATGATGGTGGAGGCCATGAGGTTTCCCCTGTCTGAATAAGTTAAAGAGATTGAGATTGGCCTGCCAGGGCCAGAATACGTTCGGCACGTAACAGCACCGGCTTGTCGACCATCTGCCCGTCGACTTGAATCACGCCTGCTCCGTTGGATTGCTGCCATTGGCCAAGCACACGCTGCGCCCAGGCAAGTGTCTGTGCGTCAGGCTCAAAGGCCTCGCGCACCACCGCGACTTGCATCGGGTGAATACACATCTTGGCGACGTACCCCAAAGCCCGGGCATGGGCCAGATCAGACTGCACCTGGCCCGCATCCAGCTCCGGTGTGACACCTGCAACGGGTGGCGGCAGGTTGGCGGCGCGTGAGGCCATGGCAATCGTCAGGGCTGCACTGTCAAGCGCAAAGCCGGGCCCGGGCAGATCCATATCAAGCAGGTAGTCCAGGGAACCAAATGCCAGCCGAGAGACGTTTGACGCTTGGGCAATTGCCGGTGCAGCCAACACGCCGCGCACCGTTTCAATCAGAGGCAACACACGGGACCCAGGTGGCATGTGGGCCAAGACCTGTGCCACTTGTTCAGGGGATTCACATTTTGATAGCATGCTGTGCTTAATACATGAGCGCTGCAGGCATAAAAGGTCATCAAAGTGACAAGGACTAGTCACATCGTTGATACGCACCAGCAAGCGGTCCATGTCCTTGCTCGCCAAGGTCGCTACCCAACTGGAGATGGATTCGCGGGCTTGGGCTTTGTCGGCTTCTGCAACAGCATCTTCCAGATCCAGAATCACCCGGTCCGCGCCGCTGGCCAGCGCCTTGGCAAAACGCTCGGGTCGGTTGCCTGGCACAAACAGGTAGGTGATGGCTTGTCTGGTGTTCATGGTGCTCACACGGACCCTTCGGCGCGCAAGGTGGCGACTTGTTCGGCGCCGTAGCCCAACCCGGCCAGAATGGCGTCGGTATGCTGACCTAGCGCAGGCACCGCATCCATGCGCGGTGCCCCTTTGGTCCAGGAGCCAGGCGGCAGCAGGGCGGGCACCGTGCCCACCGAGGTGTCCACTGATGTCCAGCGCCCGCGCGCCTGAAGCTGCGGATGCGCCCAGACCTCGGCCATGGTGTTGACCTGGGCGTTGGCGATTTGCGCCGTTTCCAGCCGCTGCACCACCTGGGCCGCTGTCAGGCTGGAGAATGCCTGCACGATCAACGCGTACAGCGCAGCGCGTTGTGCCACCCGCTTGGGGTTGCTGGCAAATCGTTCGCCCGTGGCCAATTCGGGTTGCTGCAGCACCTGTTCACAAAACGCTTTCCATTCCCGCTCGTTTTGCAGCCCCAGCATGACAGCCTTGCCGTCACCAGCCGGAAACGGGCCGTAGGGGTAAATGGTGGCGTGGCTGGCCCCCGTGCGTTTGGGCGGCGCTGCGCCGTCCAGGCTGTAGTACAGCGGGTAGCCCATCCACTCGGTCAACGACTCCAGCATCGACACATCGATGTGCTGGCCCTCGCCAGTCTGCTGGCGGTGCATCAACGCGGCCAAAATGTTGGTGTAGGCGTACATGCCGGCGGCAATGTCGGCGATCGACGGCCCGGCCTTGGAAGGCGTGTCTTCAGTGCCGGTCACAGACACAAAACCAGCCTCGCTCTGAATCAACAGAT
>NZ_CALBEX010000295.1 GCF_937889215.1 uncultured Limnohabitans sp. | reverse complement strand
CATCACCCCGGCCATGCGAGAAGGCTCGGGCATGGTAGCCTTCAGCCAACGTTTTCCCAGCCGTTACCACGATGTTGGCATTGCAGAGCAACACGCCGTGACGTTTGCTGCAGGCCTGGCCTGTGAAGGCCTCAAACCGGTGGTGGCCATTTACTCGACGTTTTTGCAACGCGCTTATGACCAGTTGATCCACGATGTGGCGTTGCAGAAATTGCCCGTTGTTTTTGCTTTGGACCGCGCCGGTTTGGTGGGGGCCGACGGCCCTACCCATGCCGGCATGTACGACATCGCCTTTACCCGCTGCATTCCCAACATGAGCGTGGCTTGCCCAGCCGATGAAAAAGAATGCCGACAGTTGCTCAGCACGGCTTACTCACTGGACCATCCGGTCACGGTGCGCTATCCCCGAGGTGCCGGTGTGGGCACGCCCGTTGAAGCCGACTTGTCCGCGTTGCCTTGGGGTAAGGCACAGGTGAAGCGCCAAGGCGAAGGCGTGGCTATTTTGGCGTTTGGTCCCTTGCTCTACGAAGCCTTGAAGGCTGCGCAAACTTTGAACGCCACGGTGGTCAACATGCGCTGGGCCAAACCCCTGGATTTGCAAATATTGAAAGACATGGCCCAAACGCATGAGCGCTTGGTCACGGTGGAAGACGGCACCCGCAAGGGCGGTGCTGGCGCTGCTGTGCTGGAGGCCTTGCAAGACATGGGCCTCGTCAAGCCGGTGTTGGTCATCGGGTTTGAGGACGAGTTCACAGAACACGGTGACCCCAAGGTGTTGATGCAGGATTACGGCCTGACGGCTGAAGGCATTGCGCAGCGCATTTCGCAGCAATGGCCGGATGTACAAAGTACACCGATGCTCAGAAGGGTTGTCTGAATGGCTGTTTGGACACTGGGACTGAACCACCGCACGGCCCCCATTGATTTGCGGGAACGTTTTGCGTTCGCATCTGAAAAACTTGAGCAATCCTTGCAAGGGCTGCGTCAAAGCTTTGCGACGCACAAAGAGGTGGCCATTTTGTCCACTTGCAACCGAACAGAAATTTACTGCGCAGGTGACGCGGTGCATTGGCCAGAAACACTGGCGTGGTTGGCGCAAACCGGACAAACCCAGGTGGACGTGCTGCAGTCGCACACCTACCGAATGGAGGGGGATGCGTCAGCGCGCCACGCGTTCAGGGTGGCCAGTGGGCTCGATTCCATGGTGCTGGGGGAGTCCCAAATATTGGGGCAACTCAAGGACGCCGTCAGATTGGCCGCCAACACTGGGGCCTTGGGCACCACGCTGAACCAACTGTTTCAACGCTCATTTGCAGTAGCCAAAGAAGTCAGAAGCTCCACCGACATTGGCGCGCACTCTATTAGCATGGCTGCCGCATCCGTTCGATTGGCCAGCCGCATTTTTGAAAGAATCCAAGACACCCATGTCTTGTTTGTGGGCGCTGGCGACATGATTGAGCTGTGTGTGGCGCACTTTGCCGCCAAGTCGCCGCGCAGCATCACCATCGCCAACCGTTCTGCTGAACGGGCCGAGGCCTTGGCCGCCCTGCATGGCGGGCAGTGCATGCCTTTGGCCGATTTGCCGAACCGGTTACACGAATTCGATGTGGTGATCAGTTGCACCGCCAGCACCTTGCCCTTGATTGGGCTGGGGGCGGTGAATCGGGCTTTGCGGGTCCGTAAAAACCGGCCTATTTTCATGGTCGATCTGGCCGTGCCGCGCGACATCGAGCCCGAAGTCAAGGGTTTGTCCGATGTGTATTTGTACACTGTGGACGATCTCACCGAAGTGATCAACAGCGGGCAATCGCACCGAAAAGAAGCGGTGGTGGATGCCGAGGCCATCATCGACGAGGGGGTTCAGAAATTCATGTCCTGGTTGGACCACCGCACCCATGTGCCTGTGATCCAAGAACTCCGCGTGCAAGCCGATGCTTGGCGACAAACAGAATTGGCCCGCGCCCGCAAGCAAATTGAAAAATGTCATGACATCGAGAGTGTTCTCGAGTCGCTGTCATTGGGGGTGATGAAAAAAATGCTCAATGGCCCTTTGCGGGAATTGCACCATGCTGAGGGCGCGCACAGGCAGCACACCCTTGAAACCGTGCGGCACATGTTTTTAAACACCTGATGGCGCGCAGCTTTGTGGGTGGTTTTTTTTTGACACATGGTCAATCCATGGGGGCATGATCTGCGAAGATCCAGTCACATGCTCACCGTTTCCCACCTTTCTTTGAGTCGGGGCAATCGCCGACTTTTTTCGGATGTCTCCTTCAGTTTGATGCCAGGGCAGTGGCTGCATTTGGAAGGCGACAACGGCGTTGGCAAAACCAGTTTGCTGCGCCTGCTGTGTGGCCTGGGCGTTTGG
>NZ_CALBEX010000294.1 GCF_937889215.1 uncultured Limnohabitans sp. | reverse complement strand
GCGACAACCAGCTTTGCAGCCATGAGCCAAGCATCTCGGGGGTGGGCAAGAACTCGGTGTCGGCAAAATGCGCGCTCACGTCTTGGATGGACGCACGCGCACCCAGCGCTTGCAAAAAACGGTATTGGGCCGCGTCCAGGCCCATGAAGTGCGGCTGTAAATCCCAGCGCCAAACCACCAAGCCTGAGCCGACCTCCAAGTGCTGCACATCGGGCACTTCGACATCGTCGTCTATGGCGTGCCATATTTTGAGCACATTGGTGCGGCTCTCGCGCAACACCACACTGGGGTGCAGGGGTGAGCTGATGCGCAAGCAAGGGATATCCCCTTGGTCATCGGGCACCAGTGCCTCGAGGGTCAGGGCTGGGGCGTCCGCGCCATCAAAGCGGCTGCGCAAATCCCAATCGAGTTGGGCCAACTCGTGCAGCTCAGGGTTGTCAGGATAAATCTGTCTAAAAAAAGCAGGCAAGGCTGCGCCATAGCGCCCCAAATTGCGCTCGACGGGTGCTTGCTGCACGGCAAACACACTGGCGTGCTCGTCGAACAAATCGCTGCCCATGTAGGCACAGGTTTTGGCAAAGCTGTCGCGCAAAACCTCGCACAAACGCAGGCGGTAGGCGCGGTGGTAAATCTCAAAGCGCCGTGCGGGCGTGTCGCTCACGCTTTGTGCCAAGGCCAATCGCTTGGGCGCGTCACCGGGCTGCGGATCTTGCAACACGCAAGCCATCCAGTCGTTTTGCAGCGCCAGCAAAGCGGGGCCTTGGGCCGGCAATTCATGCACCGCATCGCCAAGAGCGACGATGCGTGGTGATTCGTCCGTGTTTGTGTTCGCGTGGGTTTTGGCGATGGCGCGCGCCATGTCCAATTCGGCCAGCAATTCGGGCAGGGGCGGGATCTGGTCGTCGCGTTCGACCATGGTGGCCACCGCGCCAAAACGGCTGCAGGCGGCCGCGTACAAATTCCAGACCTCCTTGCACACCGGATGGTCGTGGGTGTCGATGATGTGCGTTGGATAGCGGCTGTGTCCGGCCAAATGCATTTGTTGCACCCGATGCGAGGGCAAGGCATGCAAGTAAGCCAGCGGGTCAAAACCATGGTTGACCGATGACACATAGATATTGTTGATGTCTACCAGCAGCAGGCAATCGGCTTGGTTGGCCACATGGCTCAAAAACTCCCACTCGCTGGCGCTGCTGTGACCAAAGCTGACATAGCTGGACACGTTTTCCACCACCAAGCGGCGCTGCAAAACGTCTTGCGCTTGGCTGATGTGCGCGATCAAGCGCCGTGCCGCCTCTTCTGTGTAGGGCAAAGGGTTGAGATCGTGCAACACGGTGCCGCCCACACCGCTCCAGCACAAATGGTCTGACACCCACAAGGGTTGGACCCGATCGGTGAGTTGTTTGACTTTTTGCAGATAGTTCAGATCCAGACCATCGGCACTGCCCAGCGACATCGCTACGCCATGCATGGCCACGGGGTAATCGCGGCGGATGAGGTCGAGCATTTTCAGGGGACGCCCACCCCGGACCAAAAAATTTTCGGTGAAAACCTCCAACCAATCCACCGGCTGGCGCTGGCGTTGAAAGTCCGGGTAGTGCGGCGTGCGCAAACCCAAGCCGAAGCCCGGGCTTGCTTCACAAAGTGAAGGCACAGTGATCACAGATCGCCGATGGTGCCTTTGGAGGCCAAGCATTGGGCTGCTTTCATGGCTTTGAAGCCTTGGCCTTTGCAGCCGTTTTGGCCTTTGCAGCTGTGGTCGGTGGTTTTGCAGTCGCTGTTGCCTTTGCAGTCGTGCACGTTGTAGCAATGCACGGTGTCGTTGGCGCCGACGGCTTTGCCCGAGGAGCCCTTGGGGGCGTCTGCTGCAAAAGCGCTGGCGGACAAAGCCAAAAGGGCTGCGGCCATGGCCAAGGAAGTGCCGGAAGTGGTTTTCATAAGAAGCTTTCTGAAAGAAATGATTGGAAAGGTAACGGCGGTATGTGGGATGTTCTCGCCGTCATTCATTCAATTCGCCGCGTCATCTGGGAAAGTTACAGAGCCCTTTAAATTTTTAGTCTTTTATTTTTTACTAAATATTTATAAAAAACTCACAAAAGATATTTAAGTTTTCAATTGCGTGATTCTGTGTTTCAGTGGCTTGACACGCTGGCTGAAACCACCGATGGGCCGAGTGGGTTGCCGTGTGCCGCACACGGGGGTGGGTATTGAAATACCCCCCAAGCGCGCTGATAAACTGTCCGCTTGAAAAATTCCAGTTCTTCCACCCCCAGCACCGCCGCCCAGGTGCCTGCAGCCTCAGCGAACCCAGGCCTGCCCCAAGTGCCGGACACCCCGATCGATGTGGTGTACCTGTGGGTGGATGGCAACGATTCGAGTTGGCAGGCCAAGCGCCAAGCGGCTTTGGCGCAGTTGCCACGCGACTCCAGTGCCGCCATGGCGCGTTACAGCAATGTAGAGGGCCGGTTTCGGGACAACCACGAGCTGCGCTACAGCCTGCGGGCGCTGGAGAAATTTTTCCCGCAGCACGGCCATGTTTACATCGTGACCGATGCGCAGGCCCCGGACTGGCTGCGCCCCTCGGACCGCCTGACGTTGGTGGACCACCGCGAGCTGATGCCCGAAGCTGTTTTGCCCACCTTCGATTCGGGCCACATTGAATCGTGGATTCACCACATTCCGGGTTTGTCTGAACGCTATTTTTATTTCAACGACGATGTGTTTCTGGGCGCACCGCTGAACCCTGCCGATTGGTTCACGCCCGAGGGTTTTTACCTGACTTGGTCGGACGAGCCCGAGGTGACAGACGAAGCCATGCGCATGGACGCGACCTCGCTGGAGAACGCGTGTCGCTTGTCGATCGAGTGGCTCAGAGCGCGAGACCCCTTGTACGCCAGTACTTTTCGCACCTTCGCCCATTCGCCCCGGCCCATGCGTCGCTCAATTTTGCAGGCGCTGGAGGGCATTGCCCCCGAGTTGTTTGCAGGGGTGCGCTCGACGGTGTTTCGCAGCTGGGACAAGCCGACCATCGTGTCGGATTTCGTGCTGCGCTGGGCGCTGACGCAGGGGTTGGCGCAGCTGCGCACTTATCGCCACCGCCATGTGTCCACCGGGGATGCCGATCAGCAAGCGCAGCTGCAGGCATTGGCGGCCGAGTTTGGCGCGCTGGATTTCTTTTGCATCAACGACACCACCGATGACGCGCACCCAGACGATCCCCGCTTGCTCCAGGTGCAGTCGGTGCTGCAGGCCATGTTGCCCCAGGTGTCGGGGTTTGAGCAGACTCCGCGCCACGCGCTTGGCCAGCCCGGCCGCCGGGCTGGAGGCGATGCCGCTGAAATCCACCAAGGCGCACAAACTCCAGCGCCACACCAAAGTCCGGTTTCAGGCGCACGCCGCCGGGCTTGAGCACCCAGGTAGGTGCACTTGTGGGTTTTGCGTTGCTTAGGCTGCCAAAACCATCAGCGCAATGACGCCGCACTGACCGTGCACGGCAACGCCGCGGGTGTATCGGTCTCTGTGGTTTGGAGCCATCCAGGCGAGGCCGCTGGCAGGGACGCCTGGTGTTCTTGCAGCTGCCGGGTGTGCTGCTTGTTTTGGTGTTTGGCCACACGGCCCCTCACGCGCATGCGCCAGACCCGAAACGAGCGTGTTTTGAGCTGTTCGCGCATCAAGGCGATCACTTCGCCTTCGCGCAAACCAAACTGCAAGGCAATGGCTTCAAAGGGGGTGTCGTCTTGCCAAGCCATGCCGATGATGCTGGACACATCGGCTTCAGACAGGCGGTTGGGCAAGGGGGTGGGCATCTCAGGTGTTTTCAATCGGAAGGTCTCGGGTGGGGCTGCCTGGTCGGTCGGTGTGCTGCACTTCAAAACCATCGGCCACAAAAGCGGGGCCTTTCATCAACATCACGATCACGCAGCCAATGGCCGCCGTCAATACCAGCGCCCAGTGCAGCATCACCGCGCCGATGGCGATGTACAGGTATCGGGTCAATGCCCTTTCAGAAGCTGGCATGAGGGTGTCGGGTGCGGCCAGCCAAGCCAGGGCCACCAAGGCCAGAGGCAAAGTGGTGCCAGCCACAGCGATTCAAGGTAATTTTTTCCACAATGCCCATTCCAAGCCAGGCGCAGACCGGGTAAAGCCGGGCAATCTTTGAAGCCAGTTCACGAGCGTCTCCTGCTGCGGTGGTTCAATAAATCCATCATGCCAGAGACTGTTTGGCCTGCTCATGGCAAGTGTTCTGCCGCTGCAAAGATGTAGCACGCACGGATTGCGTGGGTGTGTGCAGGGCTGGCCAACCGTGCTGATCCAGTCGCAGTCAGGTGCCGACCTTGGACGCTGGTCCTGCGCTCAGTTTATGCACTCACTTGGGCAAATCGCGCGCACCGCTTTCGGGGCGGTACATCTTGAAAAGTTGTTCCGGTCCGATGCTGAAGTAATCGGCCGGGCCACCGCCTCGCAAAATGTGCCCGGCGCGGGCTGTGTCATAGACCCCGCCTGGCACCAAGCGCTGGTCAATGTGGATGCCGACCACTTGGCCAAACACCATCCAGGTCTCTATTTTCTCGCCCTGCAGGTCTTGCAGTTGCACAATTTGTGTGCAGCGGCATTCAAAGCTGACAGGGCTTTGCGCCACGCGTGGCACGCCCACGATGCGCGAGGGCTCGGGCGTCAGGCCCGCGAGCTCAAACTCGCTGACCTCTGGTGGCACTGCCTCGCAGGTTTGATTCATCACCTCGGCCAGTTCGCGCGTGACCAGGTTCCAAACAAACTCACCCGTGGCCTCGATGTTGTTGAGCGAATCCTTGCGCCCGATGCTGGAAAAACCAATCACAGGTGGCACGTAATTGAAGGCGCTGAAAAAACTGTAAGGGGCCAGGTTGAGCACCCCTTGCGCGCTGCGACTCGACACCCAGCCAATGGGGCGCGGGCCGACGATCGAGTTGAAAGGGTCGTGTTTGAGGCCGTGGCCCAAATGGGGTTCGTAAAAATGCATCATGCACGGACTGTAAAGCTTCGCCAGGCATGCAGGCAGTCATGCACCGGACATGTGGGGCAGACTATGATGGCGGCCCAAAGGACCCTCATGACACGACCTCTTCTCGATGATTCGGCCATTCACCTGGCCATTCGCCAACGCATCCGCACACTGCACCTGCCCGTGATCGAGCGGGTGCAATCGGCCATTGCCCAGCACCCCGTGGTGGTGGTGGGCTTGTCGGGCAACCCTTATGTGGGCAAAGCCCGCAAGGCGCTCTTGGCCGCAGGCGTGGCGCACGAGTACATCGAAATGGGCAGCTACTTTTCGCAGTGGCGTTTGCGCAATGCCTTGAAGATGTGGACCGGTTGGCCGACTTTCCCGATGGTGTTCGTGCGCGGCATGCTGATTGGCGGCGCCGACGACCTGCGCCGCCTGGTCGACAGCGGCGAACTGCAAACTCTGCTCGCAGCCTGAGCGCCATGGCGAGCCCCGCAAAACCCGAGTTGTGGCGCACCGAGGTGAGCGAGCCGGTGGCGGTGCTCCACATTCCGGGTGCGCTCAAGCGCTCTCGCACCTTCGACATCGATGTCAGCCTGTTGGTGCTGGTGCCCGAAGACAACGCGCAGGCGTGGCACGCGCTGACGCTGGAGATCGACGGCCAGCGCCAGTGGCACCGGCGCATCCCCAGCCAGTGTCCTGGGCAAACCGATGGGCTCGATTACCACTGCCGTGTGGTGCTCGAAGCTGGCCCGGCATTGCGCATTCGCGCTGTTGCGCAGACCCGGGCTTCGGTGGTGCAGCGCTTGCAAATTGAAGCCAGGCAAGACGATTGACCCCTCGCCGGACCAGGCGTGCACCGTCAGCCCAGACCGACCCCAAAAAATTGCCCCCTCCAACAGTGCCCAAACTTGTGGATAAGTGCGTGCACAAGTCTGCACAGGGCCGTTTTCAGGGGCTTGCCGGAATGTGCTTATTTTTTAGGCAAATGCCCAGGGGCGTTGGGCTCAAGGGCTGAGCCTTGGTGGCCTGTATTTGCGGCTATTCTTATTGGCTTGAGGCCATTTTTTGAGGCCTGAATGCCAAGTTGGACCGCATGACCCCTTCCTTGATCGCTCCGGGCTTTTTGGCCCTGCACAGCCACCGCTCCGAAGTGCTGGCCGAGACCTTGTCGGCTTGGCTGACGCGCCAGCCTCTGGCCCCGCTGGAGCAAGAGGTGGTGCTGGTGCAAAGCAACGGCATGGCCGAGTGGATCAAGATGGCCTTGGCTGGGCAGGGCGGTGGTGTCTGCGCCGCCACCCGTGTCGAGCTGCCCTCGCGTTTTTTGTGGCGCACTTACCGCCAAGTGCTGGGCGCGGCCAACGTGCCCCCAGACTCGCCGCTTGACAAATTGCCCATGACTTGGCGTTTGATGGCTTTGTTGCCCGCGTGCGTGGGCGATGCGGTGTTCCAGCCCGTGGCCGGATTTTTGCGCGGGGATGAACACGACCGCCTGCTGCAGCTGGCCAGCCGCCTGGCCGACCTGTTTGACCAATACCAAATTTACCGCCCCGACTGGCTGCAAGACTGGGCCGGTGGGCATGACGTGTTGCGCAAGCTGCCGGGGCAAGCGGTCTCGCCTGGCGATGCTTCGGGCCAGTTGCCCGAGGAGCAGCGCTGGCAGGCCGAGCTGTGGCGGCGCGTGTTGGCCACGCTGTCCGATGCCGAAAAACAGGCCACCCGGCCGGCCTTGCACCTGCGGGCCCTGGCCCGTTTGCAATCGGGCCAAGCCCTGGCCAGCCCGGTGGCGCGGCGCGTGTCGGTATTTGGCATGAGCCACATGCCCAGCCAATTGCTGGAGATGCTGGGCGCTTTGGCGGCGCACAGCCAAGTGCTGCTGGCCGTGCCCAACCCCTGCCAATACCACTGGGCCGACATCATGGACGGGCGCAATGCACTGCGCGCCGAGCGCAGGCGTCACGCCTACAAAAAAGAAAACCTCTCGCAAGTTGATTTTGAGCAGATGCACCTGCACGCCCCGGCCTTGCTGGCCGCCTGGGGGCGGCAGGGGCGCGACTTCATTCGCCAATTGGACGCGTTTGACGATGTGCAGGCCGCCCAAGCGAGCCTGCCCGGCCAGCGGCTGGACTTGTTTGACGACGCCCCCGCTGCCGATGGCAGCCGCTTGCTCACGCAACTGCAAAACCGCATCCGCGATTTGCGTTCGGCGCAAGAGCCGGTCGATGCGCCGCTGAACCCGGGCGATGACTCCATCGTTTTCAAGGTGGCGCACAGCCCGGTGCGTGAGCTGGAGGTGCTGCACGACCAACTGCTGGCTTGGTTTCATGCCCAACCCGACGTCTCGCCCCGCGACGTGGTTGTCATGGTGCCCGACATCGACACCATGGCCCCAGCCATTCGCGCCGTGTTTGGGCAGTACAAGCGGGGTGATGCGCGCTTCATTCCGCACGACATTGCCGACCTGGGCGCGCAGGCCAACAGCCCCTTGATCCACGCGGTGCAATGGTTGTTGGCCTTGCCCCAGCAGCGCGGCCGCATGAGCGAGCTGGTGGCGCTGCTCGAAGTGCCTGCTTTGGCTGCCCGCTTTGGCCTCAAGCCCGAGCAACTGCCCACGCTCACGCGCTGGATGACCGGCTCGGGCATCCGCTGGGGTTTGTCAGCACCGCACCGCGCAGGCCTGGGTCTGGCCGATTGTGGCGAAGACAATTCGGCCCTGTTTGGCGTGCAGCGCATGCTCATGGGTTACGCCTGCGGGGCCGATCCGGTGCCCGACAGTGCTGGCATTGACCCCTATGCCGAGGTGGGCGGGCTCGAGGCCGAGCTGGCCGGGGCCTTGGCGCACCTGCTGCAAGCCCTGATGGACTGGTGGCAACACGGCGACAGCGAGGCCACCCCACTGCAATGGGCCGAACGCGGCCGCGCCATGCTGGCAGCTTTGTTCAAGCCGCAAGGCGATGCCGACCGCAATGCCTTGACAGCCCTGGACCAAGCCCTGAACGACTGGACCCGCGCGGCCGATCAGGCCAACTTTGCCGACGCCGTGCCCTTGGCCGTGGCCCGATCGGCCTGGCTGGAGGCGCTCAAAGTGCCCAAGCTTGAGCAGCGCTTTCGGGCCGGGGGCGTGACGTTTTGCACACTCATGCCGATGCGGGCGATCCCGTTCCAGATGGTGTGCTTGCTGGGCATGAACGACGGCGACTACCCGCGCCGCAGCCCGCGTGCCGACTTCGACCTGCTGGGCCTTGCCCACCTGAGCCGCCCGGGCGACCGCTCTCGCCGCGACGACGACCGCCAGCTGATGCTCGAAGCTTTGCTGTCGGCCCGGCGCGTGCTGTATGTGAGCTGGAGCGGGCGCAGCGTGCGCAACAACAGTGAGCAGCCCCCCTCGGTGCTGGTGTCGCAGTTGCGCGACGAGATCGATGCGCTGTGGGGCGCAGGCAGTGCCGAGCGGCTGACCACGGTGCACCCGCTGCAGCCCTTTAGCCGCTTGTATTTTGAAGAGGGCCGTGACTTTCGGACCTACGCCAAAGAGTGGCGGGCCGCGCAGACCGACCCATCGGCCCAGCCGACTGCGCCGCACGCTGCCGAGCCACCCTTGTGTTTGCCGCCATGGGAATCGGCCCAAGGCCTGCCGGTGATCTCGCTGGCGCAGCTGGGCAGGTTTTTGCGCCAACCTGTGGGCACGTTTTTTCGGGAACGCTTGCAAGTGCATCTGGAAAGCGAGCGCAGCGAACGGCCTGACGAAGAACTTTTTGGCTTGGGCGGACTGGACCTGTACCAACTGCTGGACCACCAACTGCAGCATGTGCCCACCGATTTGAGCTCCGACACCTTGCCCGAGCACGCCCGCCTTGAGGTGCGCCGCCTGCGCTTGGCCGGCGCATTGCCGCTGGCGGGAGTGGGGCAGCTCGAAGCGCGGCAACTCACGACCCAACTGGAAGCCTTGCTGGGCGCTGCACTGCGCGAGCGGGCGGCCTATCCGCATCCCGCACCGCGTGTGTTGGTCGACATGCCACACCCGCATGTGCAGCTGCAAGATGCCGTGAGCGGTGTCTTGACAGGCGAGGGCGGCAGCTTGCTGCTCGGCCTGCGGGCCAACGCCTTGGCCGATCTCAAGGGCAAAAACCCCAAGGCCTTGGCGGACAAACTGATCGACACCTGGCTGGTCTCGTTGGCCGCCGCCGCCATGGGGCAGTCGATGCTGTGCGTGGT
>NZ_CALBEX010000293.1 GCF_937889215.1 uncultured Limnohabitans sp. | reverse complement strand
CGGATACCGCCGGACTGGCCTTTGATGACCTTGGTCTGGGCCGAGCTGCCGACGCGAGACACCGAGATACCGGCGTTGATCGCAGGGCGAATGCCGGCGTTGAACAAGCTGGTTTCCAAGAAGATCTGGCCGTCCGTGATCGAAATCACGTTCGTGGGCACGAAAGCAGACACGTCACCGGCTTGGGTTTCGATGATGGGCAGTGCCGTCAAGGAACCTGTTTTGCCTTTGACTTCACCCTTGGTGAAGGCTTCGACGTAGTCGGCATTCACGCGGGCTGCGCGCTCGAGCAGACGGCTGTGGAGATAGAACACGTCGCCAGGGTAGGCTTCGCGGCCTGGTGGGCGGCGCAGCAACAAGGAGACTTGACGGTAGGCCACGGCTTGCTTGGACAGATCGTCATACACGATCAAAGCGTCTTCGCCGCGGTCGCGGAAGTATTCACCCATCGTGCAGCCGGAGTAGGCCGACACGTACTGCATCGCTGCAGATTCAGAGGCAGAAGCGGCCACGACGATGGTGTATTCCATCGCACCCGCTTGCTCCAGAGCGCGCACCACGTTTTTGATCGAGGAGGCTTTTTGGCCAATCGCGACGTAAACGCAGGTCATGTTCTGACCTTTTTGGTTGATGATGGCGTCGATCGCGACAGCAGTTTTGCCAGTCTGACGGTCACCAATGATCAGTTCGCGCTGGCCACGGCCCACGGGCACCATGGAGTCGATCGACTTCAGGCCGGTTTGCATCGGCTGGTCCACCGATTTACGTGCGATCACGCCAGGGGCAACCTTTTCGATCACGTCGGTCATCTTGGCGTTGATCGGGCCTTTGCCGTCAATCGGCTGACCCAGAGCGTTTACCACACGGCCAATCAGTTCGGGGCCGACGGGCACTTCCAGAATGCGGCCAGTGCACTTGACTGTGTCGCCTTCGGAGATGTGCTCGTACTCGCCCAAGATCACAGCACCGACCGAGTCACGCTCGAGGTTCAGGGCCAGACCAAACGTGGCAATGCCATCGGCTGTGGATGGGAATTCAAGCATTTCGCCCTGCATCACATCGGACAAACCATGAACGCGAACGATACCGTCGGTCACAGACACCACGGTGCCCTGGTTGCGGATATCGGCGCTGGCGGACAGCCCTTCAATGCGGCTCTTGATCAGTTCAGAAATTTCTGCGGGATTGAGTTGCATGACTCTTTCCTTCTTTCTTTAAATATGTCGGGTCTCAATCCGCTTTAAGCGGTGAGGGCCGATTTCATTTGTTCCAGTCGGGCCTTGACAGAGGTGTCGAGCACCTCGTCGCCCACCACCACACGAATGCCACCGATCAGGGCGGCATCAAGCTCGACGCTCACATTGAGCTTGCGCGCAAAGCGTTTTTCGAGCGTGGTCGACAGATCGGCCAAAACCGAAGCGTCGATGGGGAATGCGCTAAATACCACCGCGTCAGCGGTGCCACTTTGCGCATTCATGAGGGCCCGGTACTGCTGTGCAACCACAGACAGCGCACTGAGGCGACGGTTTTCGATCACCAGCTGCAGGAAGTTCTTACCAGCCTCGGGCAGTGCTGTACGCACAACTCCAGAGACGAGATCGAAAGCCTGCTCGTCGGTCACTTTGGGGCTGTTCACAAACTGTTGCAGTTGCGCATTGTCGGCAACGGCAGCCAGTTCATCCAGCCAAGTGGCCGCGCCAGCAAGATCGGATGCCTGCGCCTTGAACAGCGCTTCGGCATAAGGGCGGGCGATGGTAGCAAGTTCTGCCATGGTCTTCTCTGGCTATAGCTTTTTACAGCTCGGTCTTGAGGCGGCTCAGCAGATCAGCGTGGACACCGGCGTTGACTTCCTTGCGGAGAATCTGCTCGGCACCTTTGACCGCCAAAGCTGCAACCTGCTCTCGCAGACTTTCGCGCACTTTGACTGCTTGCTGTTCGGCCTCGGCTTTTGCAGCAACGATGATCTTGTTGGCTTCTTCGGTGGCTCGTGCCTTGGCTTCTTCAACAATGCCATTGGCACGGCGCTCGGCATCGGCCAAGCGCGATGCGGACTCGTTACGCGACTTGGCCAATTCGGACTCCACACGCGAATTGGCGTTGCTGAGTTCGGCTTTGGCTTTGTCTGCGGCAGCGAGGCCGTCAGCGATTTTCTGTGCCCGTTCGTCAAGCGCTTTTGTGATCGGGGGCCACACGAATTTCATCGTGAACCACACCAAAATCGCAAAAACGATCATCTGAATGAACAGAGTAGCGTTAATGTTCACGGTTCGGTCCTTCTTCTAGTGGAAGAGGTGCGTGAATCACTTCAGAACGAAGGGATTGGCAAAAGCGAACAACAGCGCAATGGCCACACCAATCAAGAAGGCAGCGTCGATCAAACCGGCCAACAAAAACATTTTGGTCTGCAGCTCGTTCATCAGTTCAGGCTGACGTGCACCGGATTCGAGGAATTTGCCACCCATCATGCCAATGCCAATGGAAGCACCCAATGCGCCCAAACCAACGATCAAACCACAAGCCAATGCCACCAGGCCGAGAATGTTTTCCATGAGAAGCTCCTAAAAATGAGTGGAAAAAGAAAGAAAAAACAAAAGGAAAATTGTCATCAATGCGCGTCGTGCGCTTGGCCTGTGTAGACCAGCGTCAACATCATAAAGATGAAAGCTTGCAAGGTGATGACCAAGATATGGAACAAGGTCCATACGGTACCGCCAAGGATATGGCCGATGGCCAAACCCACACCAGTTGCTGACAATGCCCAGCCACCACCCATCAAGGCAATCAGCATGAACACCAACTCACCTGCAAACATGTTGCCAAACAGCCGCATACCATGCGAAACCGTCTTGGCCAAATATTCAATCATCTGCATCAAGAAATTGATCGGGTAGAGCGCCCAATGGTCTCCAAAAGGTGCTGAAATCAGTTCATGCACCCAACCGCCGATTCCCTTGATCTTGATGTTGTAAAACAAACAAATCAACAAAACTGAACAGGACAAACCCAAAGTCGAAGACAAATCAGCGGTGGGAACCACACGCATGTAATCTTTAAAGCCCAAAGCTGGACCCACTGCATGCCAAGCACCTGGAAGCAAGTCAACCGGCAGCATGTCCATGGCATTCATCAGAAAAATCCAGACAAAAACCGTCAGCGCCAGTGGTGAAATCAACTTACGGCTTTTGGCATTGTGGATCACGCCTTTAGCTTGGTTTTCGACCATTTCTGACAGCAGCTCAACAGCTGCCTGGAAGCGCCCAGGCACCCCCGATGTGGCTTTGCGTGCAGCAGACCATAAAAGAAAGCACCCAATAACACCCAAAACCACAGAGAAAACAACTGTATCCAGGTTGAACAGACTAAAGTCAACGATGCTTGTTTGCTTAACACCCTCAAATGAAAAATTCATTTGCAGGTGTTGCAAGTGATGCTGGATGTACTCTCCAGCCGTTGGGGCGTGCGCGCCAGCGTTTTCAGCAGCCATAAATCACCAATCAGTTCAAAAAATAGTCGGCTTCGATTTCCGCTGCATGTAGCCCAACGCCATGGCCAGCCAATACACCTTGATCGTCACCACAAAGCCAGCCACCAGGGCAAGCCAGCTCAAATTCGAAATCACTTTTGGCGCTACCAAGAGCAACGCCACGGTCAAAATGATCTTGACCAACTCCCAAAAAAACAAACCCATTAAGACAGCCTTAGGCTGAATTTGTCGCATCTGTCTGCTCAAAGCTCGGATAAAAACCACAGCAGGGATCACCGCCGATACACAGCCCCAAGCCACCGATGCGGCCAAGTGAAATTCTTGCGTCAACAATCCCGTTAGCAGCACCATCAAAGCACCAACACCGATTTGCAAAAATAAGACATGCCATGGTGAGGTTTGCGGATGGCTTAACCGCCAAGCCGCCGCCTCTTCGGCCGTCAAAGCCTTGAATTCATCATCCAAAACTTCGAATGCATCTTCTTTGGCGAGCGAACTGTTTTGCGATGATGCAATTTTGACCATCTCAAATTACAATCAGGTTACACATTGGGAGATAAGTGCAAAGCACGAAATTATAACCAGAAACCCATGTGTGCTCCAGGTGTGTTCATCAATTTTGACCTTGCAATCTCCTTGCTCGGTCCTTGCGGCCACAATGAGACCATGCGTTGGCTGAGAACTTCTTTTATCCACGCGAAATAAATGGTTTTTCATGCACGAATGGATCAAGTTTTTCCACCTGGTTGCCGCCATCGTTTGGATGGGTGGCATGTCTTTGGTGATTTTGGCGCTGCGCCCCGTGGTCATTGCCCAGATGTCACCGCCTGAACGCTTGGCTTTGATGTCGGCCGTCTTGAGCCGTTTTTTCGTCATGGTCTGGCTTTCGATTGCCTTGATTTTGGCCAGCGGTTTCTGGATGATGTCCATGACCGATCTGAAGCTGGCCCCCAAAGGCTGGCACGCCATGTCGGGCTTGGGTTTGTTGATGTGCTTGATCTTTGCGCACATCTGGTTTTCGCCATTTCGCCGACTCAAGGCCGCGGTGCAAGCCTCTGACTGGCCCGTCGCGGCCAAGGCCTTGGGACAAATTCACCCCTTGGTGGTCACCAATTTTGTATTGGGGTGGTTGGCGGTGTTGGCCGTGGTCGTCTGGCGTTAAGCTTGCGCGCTAACCGGATCATTTCATGAGCGCCTCTATCACTCCACCCGACGACGTCGACCCCCGCAAAAACACCTTGATCGAGTACCCCTCGATTTTCCCAATCAAGGTCATGGGCGCCATGGTCGATGGCTTTGCCGACGCCATGTGCCAAGTGGCCCAGCAGTTCGACCCCGGCTTTGACCCCACCACCATCGAGTTGCGCCCCAGCAAGGGCGGCAACTACCTGGGCGTGACGCTCAGCATCACGGCCACCAGCCGCGAACAGCTCGACGATCTGTACCTCACCCTGACCTCACACCCGATGGTCAAAATCGTGCTTTGAGCATGGACATCCGGCTTCTTGGGCAGGTGGACTACTTGCCAACCTATGAAGCCATGCAGGCCTTCACGGCCACCCGCACCCCGGACACGCCCAATGAACTTTGGCTGTGCGAACACCTGCCTGTGTTCACCCAAGGGCTGGCGGGCCAGGCCTCGCACCTCTTGACGCCCGGCAACATTCCGGTGGTCCAGACCAACCGGGGCGGACAAGTCACTTTTCATGGTCCCGGCCAAGTCATGGCTTACCCCTTGGTCAATCTGCAGCGCGCCGGGTACTACGTCAAGGAATACGTCTTCAAGCTGGAAGAGTCTGTCATCCGCACCTTGGCCCACTTTGGCGTCACGGGCCACCGCGTGGCAGGCGCACCGGGCATTTATGTGCGCCTGGACGACCCCTTCAGCCACGCGGCCCTGGTCGGCCCGGCCTCGGCCAGCGACCCGTTCAGGGGCCTGGGCAAGATCAGCGCTTTGGGCATCAAGGTCAGCCGCCATTGCACTTACCACGGCGCAGCCCTGAACGTGGCCATGGACCTTCAACCCTTTGAGCGTATCAACCCCTGTGGTTATGTCGGGTTAAAAACCGTGGACCTTTTTACAATCGGGGTTCAGACCACTTGGGAAGAGGCCGCCCGCGTGCTGGCCGCCGAACTGGCCGCGCGCCTTTGAAGCCACGACAAGCCCCCAACCCATTCACACCGACAGGCCACAGCGCCACCTTGCAGACTGAAAGAAGCCCATGAGCAACACCCCCATCGAGCGCCAAGTGGTCCGCGAAGTCCAAACCCTTGAAAACTACGACCCCCTGGCCAAACAAAAAGCTGCGGCCAAGCTCTCGCGCATTCCGGTCAAGGTCGAGCAGGCCGAGGTGCTCAAAAAGCCCGAATGGATTCGCGTCAAGGCG
>NZ_CALBEX010000292.1 GCF_937889215.1 uncultured Limnohabitans sp. | reverse complement strand
GACTGACGCTGTCCGCGAATCTGCCCGGCTCAGTGTGTTGTGTTGGTTGGCCACGGTGGACACTGACGGTCAGCCCAATGTCTCGCCCAAAGAGGTCTGGGCCATTGCCGACGCGCAGCATGTGGTGGTGGCGCACATTGCTTCGCCCATCAGTGCGCGCAACATTGCGCAGCATCCTCAAGTGTGTTTGAGTTTCGTTGATGTGTTTGTGCAAAAGGGGTTCAAGCTCTTAGGCACTGCACGCGAGGTGCGTGCAGGTGATGCCGAATTTGCGACCTGGGCCAAGCCGCTGCTGGCCATGGTTGGCCAACGCTTCACCATTCACGGCGTGCTGGTCATTCAGGTGCAATCCGTCGCTGCCATCGTGGCCCCCAGTTACCGCTTTTACCCGAACGAAACCACCGAGGCTTCGCAAGTGGCGAGTGCGAAGCGGGCATATGGCGTGGAGCCGCCCCATTCGCGTAGAAAATGATGTGACAGTCCATTCCCTTGTCCGGCCTTAGGATGTGCGGTTGTAATCCACCTGATTCAGTGACCCGAGGAGATGCCCATGACGACAAACGGTTTTGTGGTGACCCATGCCAAAGATGCGCAGTTTGAGCGCGGTTTGCGCTCATTTTTTGAGTACCGAGACCTGGGTATGAAGCAGGCCACCCAAGGTCGGGTAACGGCCAGTGTGATTCGCGCCGCCGGGGGCCACGCGTTTTCAAGCCAGCCGCATTTGCACCAGACCGAGTTCCAGCTGGTGTACGTGCTCAAGGGCTGGATCGAGTTTGAGTACGAGGGTCAAGGTGTGGTTCGGCTGGAGGCCGGGTCGTGCGTTCACCAACCGCCGGGCATTCGCCACCGCGAGATGGGCCACAGCGAAGATGTCGAGTTGTTGGAGGTGGTGTTGCCCGCCGACTTCAAGACCGAGACCGTTGAGACCGTGAACCCCTAAAGCAGGCCACCGTCATGTTCCAAAGTTTTTTCCTTTCTCGCCGCTGGGCCTTGTGGGCTTGGGGTGGCTTGTTGGTCTTGATGGCCTTGGTGTTCATCACCGTGCAGCAGACCGTCAAGCTCAATGCTTGGTATGGCCAGTTTTATGACTTGTTGCAAAAGCCCGAGCAGGCGGGGGGGCTGGACATGTTTTGGGGGTTCATGCAGCAGTTTGCTTGGATCGCGTTTCCTTTCATGTTGCTGCGCAGCCTGGAGATGTATTTGGCTTCGCATTACGCTTTTCGCTGGCGTCAGGCCATGACCGAGGTGTATTTGCCGCGTTGGCAGCACACGACCGATACGGTGGAGGGTGCTTCGCAGCGGATTCAAGAGGACTGCATGCGCTTTGCCCGTCAGATGGAAAACCTGGGCTTGGGCTTGGTGCGAGCGGTGTTGACTTTGATTTCATTCATCCCGATTTTGTGGGCCTTGTCCAAGGGCATGTCGATCGCCTGGTTGCAATTTGAAGGGTCTTTGTTTTGGGTGGCTTTGGCCACCGCGCTGGGGGGCACGGTGGTGTCTTGGTTTGTCGGGATTCGCTTGCCGGGCCTCGAATACAACAACCAGAAAACCGAAGCGGCGTTGCGCAAAGACTTGGTGTTTGCAGAAGACGAGCGCAGCCGGATGGACTTGCCCACGGTGTTTCAGTTGTTCACTGGCGTGCGGGTGAACAATTTCAGGCTGTTCAACCACTATGCTTACTTCAACCTCTGGAGCAATTTGTACAGCCAGGTGATGGTGATTTTTCCGTACCTGTTGATGGGGCCTTCGCTGTTTTCAGGTTTGATCACATTGGGAGTGATCCAGCAGGTGAGCAACGCCTTCGGCAAGGTCAATGACGCGTTTTCTTACCTGATCGACCGCTGGACCGACATCACCGAGCTGCGCTCGATCTACAAGCGCTTGACCGAGTTTGAAAAGGCCTTGGCTTAAATCCGAAGTCAGAGGCTTTATTTGGGTACTTTTATATTCATATTTAAGGTGTGTGGGTACACTTGAGGATCGTTTCATTCTTCAAGGCGGGTCACATATGCCATCCACTTCAGGTTTTTTTCGTCACAAACCCTTGTTGCAGGGGCTGCAGCAAGCCACATGGATCTGCGCCATAGGTTGGAGTTTGGCGGGGGCGCCGCCCGCGTTGGGCCAAACGCAATGGCGTTCTGTTTCGGGCGCCGCGCCAGTCCCTGACGTAGTGGTCACAGCAATCCCTGGGGCGGCCTCACAAAAACCCAAAGACGAAGCCCAAACCCCAGCCGAGGGCGGCTTGCAGATGTTTGGGGTGCGCTTGGGCACGGCCACGCGCGAAGTCATGCGGCAAGCCATTCGCCAAGCGGGTTTGACGGTCCACCGAGAGGATGGGG
>NZ_CALBEX010000291.1 GCF_937889215.1 uncultured Limnohabitans sp. | reverse complement strand
GTGGAGTGAGTTTTGCAGTGCCCAGTCGTTCTTCTGACGCCGAATGCGCCATCCCAAAGCGGGTGATGCGCATCCCCGCATTTCTCACAGGTTGCTGACCCATGTTCCATTTGTTTTTGTTCGTCGCCGGGCTGGTTTGCTTGGTGTTGGGGGCCAATTGGCTGGTGCGCGGCGCGAGCAAATTGGCGCTGTCTTTTGGCATTTCGCCCTTGGTGGTGGGCTTGACGATTGTGGCGCTGGGCACCAGTGCGCCCGAGATCGCGGTGTCGGTGGCTTCGGTGTTGGAGGGCAAGACCGACATGGCCGTGGGCAATGTGGTGGGCAGCAATATTTTCAACGTTTTGTTTGTCTTGGGATTGAGCGCGTTGATCGTACCGCTGACCGTTCACAGACAGCTGATCCGCCAAGAGGTGCCGATCATGTTTGGCGTGACGCTGCTCATGGTTTTGATGGCCATGGATGGCCAGTTGCAGGCTTGGGAAGGTGGCGTGTTGGTGGCATTGTTGGTGGTTTACACCAGCTTTTTGGTGGTGCAGTCGCGCCGTGAATCGGCTGCTGCCAAAGCCACTGCAGCCGCGCCCGAAACGATCGACGCCGAGTTGCAGGCTTCGCACCTTGGGGCTTGGGATGCCAAGCTGCCTGCGCAGTTGGCCCTGATGGCTGTGGGTTTGGCGTTGTTGGTGCTGGGCTCGGACTGGTTGGTGACTGCGGCGGTGGTGTTTGCCAAGGCTTTGGGTGTGAGCGATGTGGTGATTGCGCTGACCATCGTGGCCGCGGGCACGTCCATGCCCGAGGTGGCGACCTCGATCGCAGCGGCCCTCAAGGGTGAGCGCGACATGGCCGTGGGCAACGTGGTGGGCAGCTGCATTTTTAACATTCTGGGTTGCTTGGGAATCAGTGGCTTGGTGGCTGGGGGGGTGGGCCTGGCGGTGCCGCCGTCTTTGTTGGCCTTTGACTTGTGGGTGTTGTTGGCGGTGGCACTGGCCTGCTTGCCGATGTTCATCACGGGCGGTGAAATTGCCCGCTGGGAAGGCGGCATTTTTGCCGGGTATTACGTGGCCTATGTGTCTTATTTGATTTTGGCGGCGCAGCAGCACCAGGCGCTGGGGGCTTTCAGCAGCGTGATGCTGAGTTTCGTGGTGCCGCTCACCGTCATCACGCTGGTGGTGTCGGTGGTGCGTGGGCGGGCTTGATGGGGCTGGATCGGGCATGAAGCCGTTGCTGGCCTCCTCTGTGGACAGCCCGATCCGGGTGGAGCGGTCCGGCGTGCATGGCCAAGGTGTGTTCGCCACGCGGCACCTGTCCGCAGGCGAGCGGCTCATTGAGTATGTGGGCCAGATCATCAGCATGGCCGAGGCGATTGCACGCCACCCGCACGATGCGGCCAACCCCGACCACACCTTTTACTTTCACTTGGACGATGGTCGGGTGATCGATGCGCTGCATGGTGGCAACGACTCCAAGTGGATCAACCATTCGTGCCGCCCCAATTGCGCGCCTGAAGAGGACCGGGGCCGCATCTTCATCTTGACACGCAGGTCCGTGTTCAAGGGCGAGGAGCTGACGTTCGATTACGGCTTGGTGAGCGACGAGCCCATGAGCGAGGCCTTGAAGGCCCGCTATGCCTGCCGCTGCGGGGCCAAAAAATGTCGGGGCACGATGCTGGCTTTGGACTGAGCGGGCAGGCTGGATCGGACTGCTTCAGACGCTGCAAGCTGCGTTCAAGGCGGCATCGCTTGGCTGGCGCTGTTTTTTGCCTAGCGGCAGTGGCGTCACCTGAAGCCGAATGCTCTGTGTCGGGTAGCGGGTGCTGAGCCAGGCGCTCAGCCGTGCGCGCTCCTCTTGGCGCAGTGCCCGGATCACGGTGAGGCTGACAATTTGGGTGGTTTGGAGTGTGGCTTGGTTGCGTTGCCAGTGGCTGCCTTGCCCAACAGAGACGCAGGCCACGCTGGGGTAAAGCGCCAGAATTTCCTGGATCAACTGGTTGCGTTGGGCATCGCTTGCGCGCAAGGCTTGCGCCTCTGATTCAAGTTTCCGGTTGAGTGCAGTCGTGTCTTGCAATTGTTGCAAGGTGTTTTGCAGCAATTCTTTTTTCAAGGCTTCTGTGATTTGCCCAACATCGACTTTTTCTGAGCCGATGTTGCGAACCACCACCACGGTGTCTTCGTAGCCTTGAGCTTGGAATTGGCGCTTGACTTCTTCTTGGACATTGGCCACCCCGTTTTCTCCGCCCATGGTGAGTACGACGCGGTGCTCGGTGGTGCCGATTTCACGGCCCAGCAGCACGTAGCGCGGATCCTTGTCGATGCTGGCCAGAACGGTCTGAGCGGTTTGTTCAAATAATTTTTGCGACACCAGCCTGACCGCCAAGAAACCACTGGGCACCGCCGTGGCCAAAACGGTGGCGGTGATGATGGCGCGGGCTTGCCAGCGGGCTTTGGCGCCATCACCACGAGCCGGTAGTCGCAGCATTTTCACCACGAGCAAGCTGGCAAAAGCGATGAAGACGCTGTTGATGGTGAACAGGTAAAACGCGCCGCCAAAATAGTGCCAATTGCCCGTGGCCAGGCCAAAACCAGCGGTGCACAAGGGTGGCATGAGGGCTGTGGCGATGGCCACGCCGGGGACAATGTTGGAGCCTTGTCGCCGCGTTGCGCCGATCATGCCCAAGCTGCCACCAATGAATGCAATCAAAACATCCCACAAATTGGGGCTGGTGCGGGCCAGCAGTTCAGACTGCGCAATGTTCAGGGGCGTGATGAAAAAGTAGGTGGTGGCCGTGAGCAAGCTGATGAGGACAAAAATCCCCAAATTGCGTGCTGACATGCGGATCAAGGCCAGATCCTTGATGCCGATGCCGTAACCAATGCCCACGATCGGACCCATCAAGGGTGAGATCAGCATCGCACCGATGATGACGGCGGTGCTGTTGACGTTCAGGCCAATCGAGGCGATGAAGATGGCCCCGATGAGTCCCCAGAGATTGGCCCCGGTGACACTGATGCCGTCGCGGATGGTGGTGTCGATTTCCTCTGGGGTGTCCTGGTCGCGACGCAGGTTGAACAGGCGAAGAAGATTGATCTGAAGGCGTTTCATGAAGCGGGTCGGGGGAGCTTGTTCAATGCGACAGGCATTGAAGCGCCCAGCATTGTCGGTGTTTAAACTTGGTTTTTGCGGGCGGATGCCGCAGGGGCACTTGATTTCCGTAAGGGTGTGTAACTGGCTGGCACAAGACTGGGCAAGGTTTTAATGGCCCTTGCAGCAGCAGGCGGCAGGCCAAACTGCGGATTCTGAAGTGGGTTATGAAGCGCGTATGGAGGCGGGTTCAAATGCGGGCTCAGTGGCTCAAAAGCCTTGGCGCTTTTGGTCGCGCAGCATGAACAGGTAAAGGCTTTCCACTTTTTCACGGGCCCAAGGCGTTTTGCGCAAAAACTTCAAGCTCGAGCCGACGCTGGGCTCGTGCGTGAAGCAGCGAATGGCGATGCGCTGGCCCAGATCGTCCCAGCCATAAAAGTCGGCCAGTTGGGTCACGATGGCTTCTAGCGTCAGACCGTGCAGGGGGTTGCGCGCTTGGGTAGGGCGCACTTCAGGTGCGGGTGCATCGGGGCTGGGAGGCAGGGTGTTGTCGGCGTCTTGCATGGCCTGATTGTCGATGCAAACGGTGTGCGAATTGGAACACGCCAGCCTGGCCGCAAAAAGCACCTTGGCGATGGCTGTGTTGGTTGCGTGCTGCGGCAGGTGCGCTGGCGCACAGTGGCAGGGCGGTGCAAGCCCTAGGCTGTGGCTTGACCGTGCAGGCGCATGGCAGCAGAAAGAAAAAAATACATGAGCATTGACCTGGTTCTGGCGGACCCCCATCCCGTGATGTTGGACGGCTTGTCGCACGACTTTCACGGGTCGCCTGACTTTTCTGTCAGGGCGTGTGTGAGCAATGGCAACGATGCGCTGGAGGCCGTGAAAAAATACCAACCCGATATTTTGGTGATGGACTTGTCGCTGACCCACCGCAACGGTTTGTCTTTGATCGAGGAGATGCAGTTGCACCGCTTGCCCACGCGCGCCGTGGTGTTCACTGGGGCTTCCATTGGTGAGGTCATGCGGGCCATGGATCTGGGTGTGCCGGGTTTGGTGTCCAAGGACAAACCCCAGCAGGTGCTGGCGCGCTGCATCCAGTCGGTGCATGGGGGTGATCCTTGGTTGGACCGGGACTTGACCCTGAAAACCCTGTCTTTGTTGTTGGAGCAACAGAGGAAAAACAGCCGCGCTTCGAGTTTGTTGACACCCCGAGAAATGTCGGTGGCCCACATGGTCACCGAAGGCTTGCCCAATAAAAAAATCGCCAGCAAGCTATTCATCAGTGAAGGCACCGCCAAACTGCACTTGCACCACATTTACCAAAAGCTCAATTGCCCTGGGCGCATGTCTTTGCAGCGCTGCATGCAAGACAACGGCTTGATGTGAGCCGCCCGGGCGCCGCCCCCTGTGTGCTGTACCGAACAGTCAGCGCACGGTTTTTTTAGGAGACTGGTCACCAGACCCCGTGGCTGGTGTGGCAGCGCGAAATGGCGCATTGGCACTTGCTCAGCAACACCGCTGCAGGGCCCTTGATTGAGCAAAGGAGCCTCGCCATGTCTATTCGCGTTTTGTTGTCATCCAAAAACAGGGTGCTTGCAGATGGGATTGCGGCTGTTTTCCAAACCCACCACGACACCCAGTTGGTGGGGACCGCCGAGACCGATGAGGCGACACAGGCGCTGTGCGAAGCGCTGGACCCCGATGTGGTGCTGATCGGCTTGCACGCCAATGGGCATCAAGATTTGTCTTTGATGCAAAAGATGGCAGCACATCAGCCAGGTCAATACATGGTGGCGTTTTCAGGCGATTCTGACCGCCATTCGATCATCGAGATTTTGGATGCGGGTGCCAAAGGCTACGTGTCGAGCACCAGCGGCATGGACGAGTTGCTGTCAGCCATTCGCGCAGTCGCAGGCGGACGGGAGTATTTGTGCCAAACAGCGGCCGCAGAAATGATGGCCTCTGTGCGCAAATTCCGTTCAGGCGATGCCCCCGTTCGCGGGGCGCTCGGCGGCCGCGAAGAGCAGGTTTTGCGTTTGATCGCCGATGGTTTCTCTTCCAAGGAAATCGCCCGAAATTTGCGCATTGCCCCCAGCACCGTCGAGGTTCACCGGCGCAACATCATGCGCAAGGTGGGGTTGCACAAAGTGGCAGACCTGACCCGCTATGCCATCCGCCACCTGATGGTCTCGGTTTAAAGAACAGTGGATCGTTGCAGGCACCTGAGTAGTGGCCTGCCATGGCCTTCATCAACGCGTGTTGTCAGAACCCTTGGCTGTGTTGGTTTGTGCGCACCACCGGCTGGCCAATGATTCGGCCACTTTGATGCCGTCTACTCCAGCCGACAAAATGCCGCCCGCATAACTGGCCCCTTCGCCCGCTGGGTACAGGCCTTGGGTGTTGGTGCTTTGGTGGTCCTCTCCACGCGGCATGCGCAGGGGTGAGGACGTGCGTGTTTCCACGCCTGTCATCACCGCATCGTGCATGTCATAGCCTTTGATCTTTCGCCCGAAAACGGGCAAAGCCTCGCGCATGGCTTCGACCGCGTAGCCCGGCAACACATCGGCCAAGTCGACCAGCTTCACGCCGGGTTTGTAAGACGGCTGCACGCTGCCCCAGGTGGTCGAGGGACGCGCGCCCAGAAAGTCGCCCACCAATTGACCAGGGGCTTCGTAGTTGCAGCCACCCACTTCAAAGGCCCGGCTTTCCAGCTGGCGCTGCAGCACGATGCCCGCCAGCGGGTGAGGTGCAGGGGGGTGCTGTGCCGCCAGTTGCTGGGCCTCTTGGGCCAGTTGTGCACCGTCTTCGTCGCCAAACGCGGCTTGCCATGCGGTGGTGTCCAGGGGGTAGTCGGGCGGGTCGATGGCCACCACCATGCCGGCGTTGGCGTTGCGTTCATTGCGCGAATATTGGCTCATACCGTTGGTGACCACCCGGCCCGGTTCGCTGGTGGCGGCCACCACAGTGCCGCCGGGGCACATGCAAAAACTGTAGACGGCACGGCCGTTTTGCGCGTGGTGTACCAGCTTGTAATCGGCCGCACCCAGCAGCGGGTGGCCCGCGTGGCGGCCCCAACGGGCTTGGTCGATGACGCTTTGTGGGTGTTCGATGCGCACGCCAATCGAAAACGCTTTGGCCTGCATGGCCACACCCCGGCGGTGCAGCATGACAAAGGTGTCGCGGGCGCTGTGGCCCAGCGCCATCACGGCGTGGCGCGTGTGCAAGGTGTGGCTTTGTCCTGTGCGCAGGTCGGTCACCTGCAGCCCGGTGAGCTGTTGGCCGCCTGCAGCGGGTGCGATCAGCACATCGGTCACGCGTTGCTCAAAGCGGATGTCGCCGCCCAAGGCGATGATTTGTTCGCGGATGTTTTCGACCACCTTGACCAATTTGAACGTGCCGATGTGCGGGTGCGCGGCATACAAGATGTCGGCAGGCGCGCCGGCCTTGACGAATTCATCCATCACCTTGCGGCCCAGGTGGCGCGGGTCCTTGATCTGGCTGTAGAGCTTGCCGTCGCTGAAGGTGCCTGCGCCGCCTTCGCCAAACTGCACATTGCTTTCGGGGTTGAGCACTTGCTTGCGCCACAGGCCCCAGGTGTCTTTGGTGCGTTCACGCACCGGCTTGCCACGCTCGAGCACGATGGGTTTGAAGCCCATTTGCGCCAGGGCCAATGCCGCAAACATGCCGCAAGGCCCAAAGCCGACCACCACCGGGCGCTCGCTGCCCTGCACCAAGTCTGCAGGCGCTTGGCAGGGCGCCTGCCAGTGCATGTTGGGGGTGGCTTGGATGTGGGGGTGGCTGGCAAACTGTTGCAGCAAGGCGGGTTCTTCCTGCGCAGCGGTCAGGGCGAGGTCCACGATGTAAACCGCCAGCAGCTCGGCCTTGCGGGCATCGAAGCTGCGTTTGAAGACCTGAAGCGTGGCGATGTCTGCTGGCGTTAAACCCAGCGCTTGGGCCGCCAATTGGCGCAGGGCCGTCTCGGGGTGCGGCGTGGGCAGACGGTCTTCGTCGGTCTCGGACGGCGCATCGGCCGCGCGGCGCGATTCAATCGGCAGGGCCGACAAGGGAAGTTTGACTTCGGAAATTCGGATCATGGCAACCTCTGTGGCTTGTGGTTATCAAGCAAGTCGAGATTATCGGTGGTCTTCGTGGACGTTTGCCTTTTGAAAATGCAGCTTCGCGAAGTGAGGAAATGTCAGACCATCAAGGCCCGACCTGTGAGGGCATGTCGAAACAACGGTCGTGACAGCCCCTGAAGACCCAGCAGTGAGGTGCAAAGATGGCTTAGCCGGGTAAGAACCCGTCGACCGACAAATAGCGCTCGCCCGTGTCGTAGTTGAAGCCCAGCACGGTGGCTCCAGCGGGCAGATCGGGCAGTTTTTGGGCGATGGCGGCCAAGGTGGCCCCGGACGAGATACCGACCAGCATGCCTTCTTCTCGGGCCGAACGGCGGGCGTATTCTCGCGCGTCTTCGGCATCGACTTGGATCACGCCGTCGAGCAAGGTGGTGTCCAGGTTCTTGGGGATGAAGCCCGCACCAATGCCTTGAATGGGGTGGGGAGCAGGTGCTCCACCCGAGATCACGGGCGAGGCAATGGGCTCCACCGCAAACACCTTGAGATTCGGAAACTTGGCCTTGAGCACGCGGGCAGCGCCCGTCAGGTGACCGCCTGTGCCCACACCTGTGATGAGCGCATCGATGCCGTCGGGAAAATCAGCCAGAATTTCTTGCGCCGTGGTGCGCACATGCACGTCGATGTTGGCGGGGTTTTCAAACTGCTGGGGCATCCAGGCACCGGGGGTGCTGGCCACCAGGGCTTGGGCGCGGGCGATGGCACCTTTCATGCCTTCGGCGCGGGGTGTCAGGTCGAAGCTGGCACCGTAGGCCAGCATCAGGCGGCGGCGCTCAATGCTCATGCTGTCAGGCATCACCAGCACCAATTTGTAGCCTTTGACGGCGGCCACCATGGCCAGGCCAATGCCGGTGTTGCCCGAGGTGGGCTCGACGATGGTGCCGCCCGGCTGCAATGCCCCCGATTGTTCCGCCGCTTCGACCATGGCCAGTGCGATGCGGTCCTTGATCGAGCCGCCGGGGTTGCTGCGCTCTGATTTGATCCACACCTGGGCGGTGGGGCCAAACAAGCGGTTAATGCGCACATGCGGCGTGTGGCCGATGGTGGCGAGAATGTTTGGGGCTTTCATGGTGTGTCTCCGTTTGAATCAGGTGAATGAAATGATTGTGCGCGAATCTTCAGACCGTTTATTGTCTGAGCTTATGACGGCAGGTCATAATCGAACCCGTGAAGCACGCCAGACCGTCGCTGGTGCAATCTCCGAAAGGAGGCACTGGAGGAACGTCCGGACTGCACAGGACAGCGTAGGAGGTAACACCTCTCCACCGTGAGGTGAGGATCAGAGCAACAGAGACGAGCCGATTGAGTTCGGGTGAAACGGGCAATCTCTACGCGCAGCAATACCAAGTAGGCCTTCCTGAAGGCATGCGGTTCGCCGCATGCCTTCTCCCTGTGGTTCCGCGGGGTGAGTTGGCGGGTAGGTAGCACCGAGCCGGGTGGGCGACCCCCGGCCCAGAGTAATGGCGGTCACGCAGCGGGCAACCGCTGTGCACAGAATCCGGCTTATCGGCGGGCTTCACACTTTTTTCTCAGGGCATAGCCCACAAAAAAACCCGCCGTAGCGGGTTTTTTTGTGGGTCTCTAAAACAGATCAGCCGCGTGAAGGCATCAAGCTGCCAGCCAAGGCAAACACCGAATTGGGCGCCGTGATCTTCAAGGTGCTTTTGGGCTTGGCAAACACGCCGCGTTTGACGGCTGGCGGCGGTGCTGGCTCGACGGTCACGCCTTTGGTGCGCTGCTCGGCCACCAGTTGACGCAAGGTGATGGACTGCAAGTGCGTCAGCATTTTGTCGTTCAGGCTGGCCCACAGTTCGCTGTTCATCCAGCCGCCTTCTGCCGACACTTCTTCTTCGGAAGGGGCGTCTACAGCACCCACAATGTCGGCCATGGTGATCTTTTCGGCATTGCGCGACAGCGAATAGCCGCCGCCTGGGCCACGCGTGCTTTCGACCAAGCCATGCTGGCGAAGTTTGCTGAACAACTGCTCCAGATAGGACAAGGAAATTTGGTGGCGCACGCTGATGGCGGCCAGCGAAACGGGGCCGCGGTCTTCGCGCAATGCCACATCGATCATGGCGGTGACGGCAAATCGGCTTTTGGTGCTCAAACGCATGGTGGGCTCCTTTCTGCGTTTTGGTGTCCTGCCTGGGCAGGCCATCCTGTGGGGTCAAGACTGCATTGTGTGCAGGGGTGACTGAACGTTCATTTTCTCAGACTGATTTTTTAATTGGGGATAAACCGGAATTATTCAAGGGTAAATGCAGCTTTTTTTGGACATTGAGTGGATTAGAAACGCTCGTAGCCTTCCAGCGACCGCCATTGGCCCGCCTCTAAAGGCGCCAAACTGAGACGGCCCACGCGTTGGCGGCGCAGGTCCTGCAGGGGGCATTGTTCGTCCAGCCAGCGGCCCAGTTCCAGCCCATCGATGTCTTTGCCGGCGATGCGCAGCACGGTCATGCTGTCGGTCTGGCGGTTGATGCTGGCCCGGATACCGGGGCCGTTCAAGGCCTTGACCAGGCTTTCGGGCACTTCGCCGCCTATGGTGGCCATCCATTCTTGTTCCATGGGGCTGCGGCGGTCTTCCAGATGGCGCAGCACGCCCACATCGTCTGAAAAAATGCACAAACCGCTGGTGGGTTTGGCCAGCGGCAAGGGCATGAGCATTTTGGCCAGGCGCTCAGGCCCCCACAGTCCGGGTTGAGCCGCTTTCAGGCCCACGGTGTCTTGCAGCCAGGCCAGGTTGGCCACCCGGTGCGCGGGTTTGAACAGCACCAGCGTCATGGGGGCCAGCGCAGCCATGGAGACCAGGCGGTTGACTTGAACGGTTTGCTCAGGCCGCACACGCCGTGCCGGGTCGGTCACGACTTTGCCCGCCACCTGCACGCCACCGGCCACGATCAGGGCTTCGGCTTCGCGGCGGGAGCAGGTTTGCTCGGCGGCCACGCGTTTGGCCAGGCGAATGCCTTCTTCAGAGGAAATCATCGATGCTTTCAAAAATACTCAAAGCGAATCAAGACAGGGCTTGTTCGCGGATGTGGTCCACATG
>NZ_CALBEX010000290.1 GCF_937889215.1 uncultured Limnohabitans sp. | reverse complement strand
CGAGTTGGCCCGGGCCATTGCCGACATCCGCTACTTCGCCATCCTGACCAATGCGCAGGGCGTTGTGGTCGACGTCCACGGACCAGTGGACCGGCAAGACCGCCGCGCCGAGGTGATTGCTCGCGTGGGTGTGAACCTGTCAGAGGAAGCCGTCGGCACCACCGCCATCAGTGCCGCCCTGAGCGAATTGCAGCCAGTGTGGCTGCACAGAGGTGACCACTTTTTTAATGACACGGGCGCTTACAGCTGCGCAGGTGCCCCCGTATTCGGCCCGGACGGCCTGTGCGCAGGCATGCTGGACCTGACAGGCATCGAGAGCGCTGAGCGCCCAGCCTTGAAACACCTGGTGCGTCGCTCGGCCCGCAGCATCGAAAACAGCTGGCTCTTGGCGACCGACCACGCCTTGGCGCTACGCCTGAACTGGCCCGGCCATCAGCCCGGTGACGACAGCGATGGATTGCTGACCCTCGACCGCGATGGCCAGATCGTGGGGGCCAACCCCGCAGCCAGGCAAATGCTGTCTTTGGCACCCGCCACTCATGGGTCCGCCTTGCACGCCAGTGATGTGTTTGCCTCGCCTTGGGAAAACCTCTTTGATGCAGCCACCCGTCAAATCAACCAACAAGAGTTGCCGTTGTGGTCTGGCCTGCGCTTGCAAATTGAAGCTTTGCGACCTGGCCACGCGGCCTCAACCCCCTCAGAACAAAGATCGCAGCGGTCAACCAACACCCAACTCAAGCCACTCAAAGATGCGCAGGCTGACATGATTCGGCAAGCTGTGGCCCAAGCGCGAGGCAACGTGGCTGAAGCCGCTCGCACACTGGGCATCAGCCGCGCCACGCTGTACCGCAAACTCGGTGCGCCCAGGGCTTGAGCCTCACTTGCCCGCGTTCGGGAAGAACAACTGCTCACCGCCAATTTTGTAGTCAGCGATGACACCCTGACCTGCCGCCGAGGTGATCCAATCCACAAACTTCTGGGCATCGGCCTGCTTGACATGCGCATGCTTGGCAGGGTTGACCACCATCACGCCGTATTGGTTGAACAAGCGCTTGTCACCCTCCACCAAAATGGCCAGATCGGCGCGGTTCTTGAAGTTGAGCCAAGTGGCGCGGTCGGCCATGACGTAGGCCCCTGCCGAGGCCGCCATGTTCAGCGCCGGGCCCATGCCGCAACCGCACTCCTTGTAGCCGCTGCCTTTTTGATCGCTCAAATTGGCCGCTTTCCAAAACCGCAGCTCGGCCGCATGGGTGCCACTTTTGTCGCCCCGAGAAATGAAAGCGGCGTTACCTGCCGACAACTTGGCCAAAGCCGCCACGATGTCATGGCCTTTCAGGCCTGCTGGATCGCTTTTGGGGCCAATCAGCACAAAGTCGTTGTACATCACTGGGAAACGCTGGATGCCAAAGCCTTCGGCCACAAATTTGTCTTCAGCCACCTTGTCGTGCACAAAAAGCACATCGGCGTCACCGCGCCGGGCCATGTCCAGTGCCTGGCCAGTGCCCAGCGCCACCACTTTCACATCCAAACCACTGACCTTTTTGAAGGCGGGCAACAAGTGTGTGAACAAGCCCGATTGCTCGGTCGATGTGGTGGACGACATCACGATGGATTGGGCTTGCGCCCACACCGAGGTGCTGGCCAAAACCGCACAAACCAAGGCGCGACGGGTGATGGAAGATGGGAAGGTCATGAAAGTTCTCCTTGAACAAACGCATGGGCTGCTGGACTGCACTCAACCAACAGATCGGGGTTGAAAAAATCGGCCACGGGTAAATCAGCCAGAACGCGACCCGTCTGCAGGTAAATGACACGGGTGGCCAAGCGCTTGACCTGGCCCAAGTTGTGGCTGGCCCAAATCAGGGTCAGCGGGCGCTCTTGGCTGCTCGCAAAGTCGGCCATCAAGGCCTCGACTTCGCGTTTGGCATTGGGGTCCAGGCTGGCCGTGGGCTCGTCGAGCAGCAAGACATCGGGGCGACGCGCCCAAGCGCGGGCCAACGCCAATCGCTGCTGCTGCCCACCTGACAACTGGTGTCCGTTCTGCCTGGCCACCGATTGCAGCCCCACGCGCTGCAAAGCCTGCAGCGCCAGCATTGAAGCATCCCGCCAGTTCAGGCTTCGCGAGCGATCGAGCCACACGCCCAACGCCACATTGTTCAAAGCCGACAGTCGCAGCACATGCGGGCGTTGGAACAACATGGCTTGACGCAGGCCTGGCGCTTGCACGAGATGCCCATGAGAGGGTGGCTGCAAAGCATGCAGCGTGCGCAGCAAGGTGCTCTTGCCCGATCCATTCGACCCGACCAAGGCCACGCGCTCGCCCGCCTCGATGCGCAGGCTCACGTCCGTCAAGGCCATCTGCCCCCCCAATTCGACGCCCACCCCGTCCAAAGCAAACAGATAGGGCTTCATGCCTGAGCACCGACACCGGCCTCTGATCGCCGAAGTGCTGGCCGCGCATCCCGACGTCCGCCCCACAGGCGCAGACCCGCCACCAGCGCATTGAGCAGCAACACCACCGCCAGCAAGACCATGCCCAAACCCAGCGCCAGCGGCAAATCGCCCTTGCTGGTCTCTAGTGCAATGGCGGTGGTCATGACACGCGTGAAGCCGTCGATGTTGCCGCCCACAATCATCACCGCGCCCACTTCCGAGATGGCGCGGCCAAAGGCTGTCACGGCAATGGTCAGCAAAGCGAGGCGTTCGTCCCAGGCCAACAGCAAACTGCGCACCCAAGGACCTGCGCCCAGTGAAGCCCACTGCTCACCGTGCTGGCGCTCCACATCTTCGACCACCTGGCGTGTGAGCGCCGTGACCACGGGCACCACCAAAATGAACTGGGCCAACACCATGGCCTGAAAGCTGAACATCCAGCCCAAAAAGCCCAAAGGCCCGGTGCGCGAGAGCAGCAAATACACCACCAGGCCCACCACCACGGAAGGCAGCGCCAGCAAGGTGTTCAAGCCCACCAGCACCGCCCCGCGACCACGAAAACGCGACACAGCCAACCAAGCCCCCAGCGCCACGCCCAAGCCATAGGCCAGCAAGCAGGCCGTGGCACTCACGGCCAAGGACCGAGTGACGACCACCCACAAAGCGGGATCGAAAGAAATGACGAGGTTCAGCGCCGTCAGGACGCTGTCGGTGAAGGTGTTCATAGAGCGCTGTGAATGCTAAGGGACAAGCACCCTGTGCGGCATGAGGGGTGTCCACTATGAAACGCTTTGCATAGCCCTCTCAACACACCCCTGTGGCGTTGTGCCATGCCCAAATAAAGCCCACAAAAAAGCCCGGCGAACCGGGCTCTTTTGCAAGACTCAAGCAGCCCCATTGAGGGGCCCAGCTTGCGCTTACTTCTTGTCAGCCTTCATCTCGGCTTCCAGGGCTTTGGCCGGGTCGTCTTCGCCATCGACAGCCGCATCCTCTTTAGGCCCGTCCAGTGCATCAAGCGCCGGCACTTCGTCTTCGTAAGAAGACCCACTTTCAGCATCGAGCATTCTTTCCAAAGCCGCATCGGCGTCAATCTTGACCCCTTCTTGAATGCCGCCCGTTACCAAATTCGGGAACGCAATGATGGAGGCCACCATGATCACCTGCAGCACAATGAAGGCGATCGAGCCCTTGTAGATCTCAGTGGTCTTGACGGCCTTGATGTTCTCGCCCGTGATGCGGTCTTTGTAATCGTTTTTGGGCGCCACGCTGCGCAAATAAAACAAGGCAAAACCAAAGGGCGGCGTCAGAAACGAGGTCTGCAAATTCATCGCGACGATCACCCCAAACCAAATCATGGCCTGGTCCGCCGTCATGCCGGGCACCATGCCGGGCAAGATTTTCTCGGCCACAGGAGCCAAGATCGGGATCACGATGAAGGCGATTTCAAAGAAGTCGATGAACATGCCCAAAATAAAAATCAGGATGTTCACCACGATCAAGAAACCGATCGCCCCACCCGGCATGTCCAAGAACAAGTGTTCCACCCAAATGTGGCCATCGGCCGCATTGAAGGTGAAGCTGAACACGGTGGAACCGATCAGGATGAACAGCACAAACGAGGCCAGCTTGGCTGTGTTTTCAA
This sequence comes from uncultured Limnohabitans sp., assembly GCF_937889215.1. Taxonomy (GTDB): domain Bacteria; phylum Pseudomonadota; class Gammaproteobacteria; order Burkholderiales; family Burkholderiaceae_C; genus Limnohabitans_A. The sequence continues at coordinate 6,173 of NZ_CALBEX010000290.1, read as the reverse complement.
GCGCCTGGCTCAACAAAGGCAAGGCCAAGCGGCGTTTGGCCATGGCCAAAATCAAGGCACCTAAAGCCCCCATGGCGCCGCCTTCAGTGGGCGTGGCCACGCCCAAAAAGATGGTGCCCAAGACCAAGAAAATCAGGATCAGCGGCGGCATCAAGACAAAGGTCACTTGCTCGGCCAACTTGGACAACAAGCCCATCCCCGTGATCCGATTGAACACGGCCAAGGACAAAGCCACCAAAGAGGTGACAGTCATCGACATGATGACCACTTCGTCCGCAGGGGCCGCTTGGGTACGTTCCATCCAAGTCATCATGATGCTGTCATGCGCCGAAGCCCAAGCAAAACCCACCACAGCACACAAAATCAGCAAGAACATCAGCGAGACATGGCCCGACTTGCCATTGGGCTCACGGTAGATGCGCGCCTCCGGCGGCAAGGCGGGCACCATGGCTGGCTTAAAGATGGCGACGCCGATGATGAACAACACATACAGGCCCACCAGCAACAAACCCGGCAGCAAAGCACCGGCGTACATGTCGCCCACAGAGCGGCCCATTTGGTCAGCCAGAACGATCAAGACCAAAGACGGCGGCAGCGCTTGTGCCAAAGTGCCAGAGGCCGTGATGGCCCCCGTGGCAATGACCCGGCTGTACCCGTATCGCAGCATGATGGGCAGTGAAATCAAGCCCATGGAAATCACGGCAGCAGCCACCACGCCCGTGGTCGCTGCCAGCAAGGCACCAACCAAGACCACGGCAATCGCCACGCCGCCGCGAACAGGACCGAACACCTGCCCAACGGTTTCCAGCAGGTCTTCGGCCATGCCAGATTTTTGCAAGATGATGCCCATGAAGGTGAAAAACGGGATGGCCAGCAAGGTGTCGTTTTGCATGATGCCAAAGATGCGCAAAGGCAAGGCTTGGAATAACGAAGGCGGGAAAATGCCAGCCTCCATGCCAATGAAACCGAAAGCCAAGCCGCATGCGGCCAACGCAAATGCAACGGGGAATCCCGTCAGCAGCAGCAGCAGCAAGCCGCCAAACATGATTGGCACAAAATTGATTGCCAGAAAAGTGGTTTCCATCAACGTGCTCCCTGCGCTTGCTCTTGTGCAAGCTTTTCCAACGCCAGCAATTCTTTTTGTTCGTCAGACATGGCTTCTTCGGAAGACAAAACGTCTTCACCCTGACCCATCAAAAATGACAAACGCTTGATCAACTCCGACACACCTTGCAGCATGAGCAAGGCAAAGCCGGCAGGCACCAGCGCATACACAGGCCAGCGGATGAGGCCACCTGCATTGGAAGACATTTCACCCGTGTCGTAGGCCTGAACGAACAGCGGCCAAGACAGGTAAATGCAAATGAGGCAAAAAGGAAACAAGGCCAACAAGATGCCGCCTACATCGATCCAATTGCGGGTGCGCGGACTGAGCATGCCGGAGATGAAATCAATGCGCACATGTGAGTTTTTCAGCAAGCCATAACCCGCCCCCAGCATGAACACCGCAGCAAACAAATACCACTGAACTTCGAGCAAGGCATTGGAGCTGAGATCAAAGGCCTTGCGGACGATCGCATTGCCTGCGCTGATCAAAGTGGTGACCAAAATCAACCAGGTGGTGAGTTGCCCCACGGTTTGATTCAAGCGGTCAATTCCGCGTGAAATCATCATGAAAAAAGACATGGCTTACTCCGGAAAAACAGGGGCCATTGTAGGACCCTGCAGACATTCAAATACCGAAAAACGTGAAATGCGAGGGTGATATTTTTGGCAATGTCGTGGAAGTCATTTCAGGGGCTTGTAAATTGAGGGTTAACCCTGTCACCTGCCCGCTGGGTTTTGAATGTCCACCACGGCAACATGCTGCGCAAAGACTGGACCTGACCTGTCCACGCCGATGGGGTGTAACCCGGCATAGACTGCAAATGGGCTTGCCATGCGGCGCTGTGCAGGAGCCGCCGCAGCTCCTGGACCGGCGCTGTCTCCAAGGCCGAGGCCAGACACACCAACCAATAGTGCTCTTGTGACAAGGCCACAAAATCCAGACCCTGCACATGTGCAGCACTGGCAATGCCCAATCCCGCATCGGCCTGCCCGGACGCAATGCAGGCGGCCACGGCGGCATGTGAATTTTCTTCATGGTCGTAGCCCGTCAAGTTCGCTGCTGCCAAACCGGCTTCTTCCAGGCTCTGGTCCAACAACAAACGTGTGCCTGTCCCCACACTTCGATTGACAAATCGAACACCGCTTTGAAAAAGATCACGCACCCCCTGCAAGCGCCGTGGATTGCCTGGGGCCACCATCAAGCCTTGCTCGCGTGTGGCGAAACCCATCAGCTTGTGCAGCCCAGGCTTGAGCAAAGGCTTGTAGGTGCGCGCCACCAAAGACTGCGCGCCAGGCTGCCACGGCGCATGAAACCCGGCCACATGACAACGCCCCTCGTTCAAGGCACGGATGGCATCCACGCTGCCACAAAAACGAAGATCCAAATGCAATGACTGCGCCGCCGCCGTCTCGCGCAACCCGACCAGCGCGTCGTCATGGCTGGCAAAAATCGGCAAGACTTGGTGGTCGGGGTCGAAGGCCACGGCGAAAGTTTTTTCGAGCTCCGCTTGGAGCGCACTGATCTGAGGCGCCAAACGGGCTTGCGCTTGTCGCTCGGCCCACAACAATTTGTCTGCAAAGCCCGATAGCCTTGCTGCTTGGCCTTTTTCCCAAAGAATCAAGGGCTGCCCCATGGCTTGCTCCCAGCGCTTGAGCTCGCCCCACACATGCCGATAAGACAAATTCAGAAACTTAGCCGCCCCCGCAATAGAGCCCGCATGGCGCACGGCCTGCAACAAATCCATGAGCGGGTTGCGCAACGGACTTTGGCGGTTGCGCACCGCCTCACGGCTCTGAGGCTGCCATTGGTAAGAAAGATCAATGTGCTGCATGAAAGTGTGCCTGAGGGGCATGGGCGCTGTGCACCGCTCAAAACAAAAGGCCCCGAAGGGCCTTTTGCTGTGCGGTCGTGCGCGGCTGAGTTACAGCTTGGCCGATTGCATGTAGTTGTCGAAGCGGGCTTCGGTGAAGCGGAACCACTGGTTGGCTTCTTTGCGGAAACCAGCGTAGTCGGCGTAGATTTTTTTCCAGTTGGCGTTTTTCTCGCCAATCTCTGCGTACAAAGCATTGGATTCTTTGAACGCCGCGTCCATCATGTCTTTGGGGAATGGGAACAACTTGGCACCACCTGCCACCAGCGTCTTGAGCGCTGCCGCGTTGCGGGCGTCGTAACGGGTTTGCATGTCGTTGTGGGCGTAAACCGAAGCGGCTTCCACAATGGCCTTGTACTCGCTGGACAGGCTGTCCCAAGCTTGCTTGTTGATGTGCAGGTCCAACTGAGGACCGCCTTCCCACCAGCCTGGGTAAGCATAGTACTTGGCCACTTTGTAGAAACCCAGTTTCAAATCGTCGTATGGACCCACCCACTCGGCAGCGTCGATTGTGCCTTTTTCCAAGGCTTGGTAAATTTCACCGCCTGGAATGTTCTGGGGCACACCGCCAATGCGGGCAACCACTTTGCCACCAAAGCCGCCGACACGGAACTTCGTGCCTTTGAACTCGGCCAGCGACTTGAAAGGCTTGCGGAACCAGCCACCCATCTGGGCGCCTGTGTTGCCCATGGGGAAGTTCACGATGTTGTAGTTGCTGTAGAACTCGCGGAACAGCTTCAGGCCGTTGCCCTGGTACATCCAGGCCGACATCTGGCGGCTGTTCAAACCAAAGGGGATGGCGCAACCCAAAGCAAAGGTCTCGTCCTTACCGAAGTAATAGTAAGGCGCGGTGTTGGACATTTCCACAGTGCCGTCTTTGGTGGCGTCGATCGTGCCAAAAGCAGGCACCAGTTCACCAGCAGCGTGGGTGGTGATGACAAACTTACCACCCGTCATTTCTTTGACTTTGGCAGCAAACACGTCGTTCACACCGAACAAAGTATCCAGCGCCTTAGGGAAGCTGGAAGTCAGACGCCAGCGCAAAGCGGCCTGAGCGTGAACGGCAGGGGCAACGCCTGCGGCCAAAATACCGGCCATGCCAGTGTTTTTGATGAGGGAACGACGATCCATGAAGGGACTCCTTGTGGAAATTTGAAACCGACCCAAAACATCGGGCCATGAAAAACAAACACCTGCGTATTGTAGAAAGCGAAACGCGCCCCTGAGGTGGGGGTTTACCCTCTTCAAACCATCAAAATGAATGGTGTTTTGATAATTCTGGGGGAAACCTGAGCGGTTTTCAAAGAGGTGTTGAAGCCATTTCAGCCCGGCCAGCGTTGCCCAATGGCGGTCTCGATGCCTGCCGCATCCAGGCCTTGCATGGCCAGCAACTTGGCAGGGTCGCCGTGTTCAATGAATTCGTCGGGCAAGCCCAACTGCAAAACAGGCCGCAAAATTTGCAAGGTCTGCAGGGCCTCGGCCACAGCGCTGCCAGCGCCGCCCATGACACAGCCTTCTTCCACCGTGACGATGCGTTCGTGGGTTTGCGCAATTTGGGCCAACAAGTCGACATCCAGCGGCTTGACCCAACGCATATTGACCACGGTGGCGTTGAGCTTTTCAGCAGCCTGTAAGGCCGGACCCAGCAGAGTGCCAAAGGCCAAAATGGCCAATTTATCACCCTGTCGGCGCACTTCGCCCTTGCCAAACGGCAAGGTGTCCAAATCGCGACCAGGCTCCGTGCCCACCCCCGCCCCACGCGGGTAACGCACGGCCACCGGGTGGTTTTGCGCGTAAGCGGTGCTAAGCAGTTGGCGGCACTCGCGCTCATCGGCTGGGCAGGCCAGGCTCATGTTAGGGATGCAGCGGATGTATGCAATGTCATAAGCCCCCGCGTGGGTGGCGCCATCGGCCCCCACCAGGCCGGCCCGGTCAATCGCGAACACCACGGGCAAGTTTTGCAAGGCCACATCGTGGATCAGTTGGTCGTAACCCCGCTGCAAAAAGGTGGAATAAATCGCCACCACAGGCTTGAGCCCCTCGCAGGCCAAGCCCGCAGCAAAGGTCACGGCGTGCTGTTCGGCAATGCCAACGTCGTAATAACGTTTGGGGAAGCGCTGGTGAAACGCCACCATGCCCGAGCCCTCGCGCATGGCGGGCGTGATGCCGACCAGGCGCATGTCTTTCTCGGCCATGTCGCACAGCCACTGGCCAAACACCTGGGTGAAGGTGGTTTTGGCGGGCGTGGCCGCGGGCACCAAGCCCACGCTGGGGTCAAACTTGCCTGGGCCGTGGTATGCCACTGGGTCGGCTTCGGCTTTTTCATAGCCCTGGCCTTTTTTGGTCACCACATGCAAAAACTGCGGGCCGTCCAGGTTTTTGATGTTTTCCAGCATCGGAATCAGCGACTCCAGGTCGTGCCCGTCGATCGGGCCGATGTAGTTGAAGCCGAATTTCTCAAAAAGCGTGGCGGGCACCACCATGCCTTTGGCGGTTTCTTCCAAGCGCTTGGCCAGCTCAAACAAGGGCGGCGCGTTTTTGAGCACATTTTTGGCACCGGCCTTGGCAGCCGAGTAAAAACGTCCGCTCATGAGCTGCGCCAAATAGCGGTTGAGCGCCCCCACGGGCGGGCTGATCGACATGTCGTTGTCGTTCAAGATCACCAGCAGTTTGCAATCTTCCACGCCCGCGTTGTTCAGGGCTTCGAAGGCCATGCCTGCGGTCATGGCGCCGTCGCCAATCACCGCGATCGAGTGGCGTGACTCGCCTTTTTGGCGTGCCGCCACGGCCATGCCCAAAGCGGCCGAAATGCTGGTCGACGAGTGTGCCGTGCCAAAGGTGTCGTATTCGCTCTCGTCGCGGCGCGGAAAACCCGACAACCCATCAAACTGGCGCAACGTGGGCATGCGCTCGCGACGGCCTGTGAGAATTTTGTGCGGGTAAGTTTGGTGCCCCACGTCCCAGACGATGCGGTCTTCAGGCGTGTTGAAAACGTAATGCAAGGCCACGGTGAGTTCCACCGTGCCCAAGTTGGAGCTCAGGTGGCCGCCTGTTTTGGACACGTTGTCAAGCACGCAATGACGCACCTCATCGGCCAAGCGAGACAAGTCCGTGCGTGGCAAGCGGCGCACATCGGCCGGTGATTCGATGGTTGGAAGCAAAGCGGTCATAAATCAGTTGTTTCTTTCTACCACC
>NZ_CALBEX010000289.1 GCF_937889215.1 uncultured Limnohabitans sp. | reverse complement strand
GTGTAAAAGTCAGACCCGACAAAAGGGAAGGCGGCGAGCGCCAGAAAGCCCAGCACCATCACCAGCTGGATGCTGCGAGGCAGGGTTTCGAGGTGAATTTGGGGCGTGCTCATGTGGATGTCTTTTTCATTGCTTGAACAGGCCTTCGGGTTTGTACAGCAGCACCAAGGCCATCAGCACATACACCAACATGCCCGAGGCTTGGGGCAGCAGCACCTTGCCAAAGGTGTCGACAAGGCCCACCAGCAAGGCGGCGATTAAAGCACCGCGCACCGAGCCGATGCCGCCAATCACCACCACCACAAAGCACATGATTAAGACCTGTGAGCCCATGTTCGGGTAGACGCTGGACACGGGCGCGGCGATCATGCCGGCGATCGAGGCCAGCCCAATGCCCAAAGCGAACACCACCGAGTGGATCAACTTGATGTTCACACCCAGCGATTCGGTCATCTCGCGGTTAAAAGCGCCCGCACGGATCTTCATGCCCAAACGGGTTTTGGAGATCAGCAAATACAAGCCCAAAGCCAATACCAAGCAGACGCCCGACATGAACAAGCGGTACACCGGGTAAGACAGGTTTTCGGTCAGGGGAATAGAGGCGGCCAGCAACTCGGGCACGGGCAGGCCATGCACATCGTCGCCCCAGAGGATGGAGCGCAGTTCTTCGAACACATAAATCAGGCCGAAGGTCAGCAACACCTGGTCCAGGTGGTCGCGGTGGTAGAAGTGCCTAAACAGCAAGCGCTCGATCAACAGGCCAAAGGCCACCGACAAAGCGGTGCCGACCACAATGGCCAGCGCAAAGCTGCCCAGCTGCGCGGCCAGTGACCACGCGAGGTAAGCCCCCAGCATGTAAAAACTGCCGTGCGCCAGATTGACCACGCCCATGATGCCGAAGATCAGCGTCAGGCCCGCTGCCAGCATGAAAAGCAGCAAACCGTATTGGATGCTGTTGAGCAGCTGGATCAAAAAATTGACAAAGTCCATCGGGAATTGAATGGCGTGTGAAGGGGAGGGGGTCAGAAAAAAGCGGACCGAAATCCGCTGAGTCATGTGG
>NZ_CALBEX010000288.1 GCF_937889215.1 uncultured Limnohabitans sp. | reverse complement strand
GGTTCATTTCTTCGACCGTGTGCGCCTGGGCGGGCGCTGGCAGCAAGCCGCGCAAGCTGGCAAAGGAAGCCTTGGAAGCTTTGCTCACGACAATTTGCCCATTGGCCTGCGCCACAAAGGCTACTTTGTCGCCGGGCTCGAGTTGCAGCATCTGCCGTACATCTTTGGGCAGCGTGATTTGCGCTTTGCTGGTCAGGGTGCTGAGCATGATTTTTCCTTACGATGCGGTAAGGAAGAATAGCCATCCAGCACCGATCGGTCAAGCCTGAGCGGCTGAGGTTGAGGGCTGGAGTTTGGCTTTCATCCTCCCTTTTTCGCTTCACTTCGCCATCGAGCAATGCCCCCCGCTGCTGGCCTGGCCCGAGCCTGCAGCGATCAGGGGTGGTTCATTGCGCAGGTCCACCGGGGCGGAGGCCTGAAAGTCCCAAGCCAAAAATGCGACCAGCGTCAGCCAGAAAACCGCTTGCAGTTTGTGCGTCGTGTTCATGTGGCCCTCTTCAGAACTGGTAGTGGCGGCGCACGCGCACGCCAATGAGCGTGCCAGCAAAGGCCAAAGGCACCCACAACCAGCCGTGCAAGCTGCCCGTGGAGATGCCGCTGAGCATGGCGCCGATGTTGCAGCCAAAGGCCAAGCGTGAGCTGTAACCCATGACGAAACCGGCCACCAGGCCAATCACCCATTGCTGCGTGGTGAGGGGCTTGCTGCCGGCCGGCGACTTGGCCGAGACCCACAACGCACCGCCCAAAATGCCGATGTTGGTGATGGTGGTCACGTCCATGAACACGGTTTGTGCCAGGCGCTGCGCATTGCCCGCCTGGCCCCAAAAGGCGTTGGCAGTGGGGTCAAAAGCACCCAGCGCCACCGAGATCTTGGCTGCCCAAAGGCCAAAGCCGTAGACCACGCCCCAGGGCTGCCCAGCCAGCAACAAATTCAAAGTGGCCAATACGGCAAGGGCTACCGCGCCCCAGACCCAGCGTTTGTCGAACCAGCTTTGGCCCGCGCCCACCCACAGGCGCACGGCCACCAGCACGGCGGCCAGCAAGGCCAGCGTCAAGGCCAAAGCGCCGCCCGTCCCGTATTCGGCAGAAAAACTGACCGGGGCCATTTGACCCAGTGACAACCAGCTGTCCAGATGCACCGAGCCCAAAAAACTGCCCAAAGCGAACAGCGGCAAGATGCCCATGTTGAGCGGCACGCCCAAGCCGGCTTTGTACAAAGTGCCCGAGCCGCAGCCGTCGGCAATCTGCATGGTCAACCCAAACACGAATGCGCCCACCAACAAGCTCACACTCGGCGGACCCAAGGCAGCGTGCAGTTCAGGAAACTGGCCCAGCAGCGGCAACGCGGCCAAGCTGGCCAAGGCCAGCAGCAGCACTTGCCCAGCAACACCTTGCGGGTTGCGCTGCTCGATCAGCTGCCGCCAGCCGGTGGTGAAGCCAAAGCGCGCACCTGCCAAAGCCACGCCCATGCCCACGCCCACCCCCATCAGCACGGCTTGGCGGATGGACACGGACAGCGCTAAAAAGATGAAAAAGGCGGCCAGCAAGGCCGCCAAAGGAAGGCGTTTCATGACCTGAATTTACTTGAATGTTTTCTCGGCCCAGAGCTTGGTGTCGATCAGCAGCTGCTTGGGGCGGCTGGGCACGTTGGCCATGGGCAGGCCGTTGGCGTCTTTGGACCACTCCACCATGGAGCCTGCGTAGAGCTTCACGTTTTTCTGGCCCAGCACTTCGGACATGGCAAACCAGTTGGTCGCTGCCCAGTGGCCAGTGTTGCAAAAGGACACGGTCTCTTTGGCCGGGTCGATGGGGCTGGATGCGGCCACTTTCTGGGCTTGAGCGGCGTTCACAAAGGTGGATGTGCCGGGGGCAAACCATTGGCTGTGTTCCACATTCACCGCGCCTTGCAAGGTGCCGGGCACGCTGGCGGCAGCGTGGCGGGTGTCGCCATTGAAGAACTCGGCAGGACGGGCGTCGATCAAAGCGGCGTCACCCGACTTCACGCGGGCCACCAACTCTTCTTTGGTGGCCACCAGGCTTGCGTCAATTTGCGGCTGGAAGCTGCTGGCCGCCACTTTCACGGCTTGGTTGTTTTGCGGCAAACCGGCCGTGGCCCAGCCCTTCAGGCCGCCGTTGAGGATGGACAAGTCTTGCAGGCCCAGCACCTTGAGCGTCCAGTAAACACGGGCCGAAGCGCCGAAGTCGGTGGCGTCTGCCCCGCTGGAAACGATCACGGCGTGCGTGCTGGGGGTCAGGCCCAGGCTTTGCACTAGGGTGGTCAGCTTGGGCAGGGCGGGCAATTCGCCGGGGTTGCTGGCCGGGCCGCGCCAGGTGCCGTAAGGTGCATTGACTGAGCCGGCGATGTGGTTAGTGGCGAAAGACTTGGGGTCGCGGATGTCGATCACGCGCACGTTGGCGTCAGACAGTTTGGCCTGCAGCTCGGCAGGGCTGAGCAGGGGCTGGGCGGCCAAAGCGGGCACGGAGAAGGCGGTGGCCGACAAGGCCAGAACCAGGGCAGAGATGCGTTTCATGGAGGTCGTTCCTGAAGGTGATGAACAAAAGATGGCGCGATTGTGGCCAGCCGCTTCAGACATGGGAACAATTTTTTAGTTGGTTATATATGTCAATTCAGATATAAAACGGCGCTACTCCAGGCTCCCGGGCGAAGGCTGGGGGTGGCAGCTCCAGTGCGCAGGGTTCAATGAGCAGGGTTCAATGAGCAGGGTTCATTGCCGGGGCTTCAAA
>NZ_CALBEX010000287.1 GCF_937889215.1 uncultured Limnohabitans sp. | reverse complement strand
GCCTCAAGTTTGCCGCGCAAGTGACAGGCTCGCAGACGACACATGCATAGAGTAAAGCCCAGTCCAACCCTCGAAAGTCCGCCATGTCGCTCGCCTCCGCCACCACACAAACGCCAGCGCACGCCCAAGAAGACCCGGTGTGGCAAGCCAAAGTGCACTTGGCCGCCGCATTGCGTTTGGCGGTGCTGCACGATTTTGACGAGGGGATCGACAACCACTTCACCGTCGCCGTGCCGGGCCGCGAAGACCAATATTTGATCTCGCCCTTTGGCGTGCATTGGTCTGAGGCCCGCGCCAGCACCATGATGGTTTTCAACGAAGCGGGCGAAACGCTGGAAGGCACAGGCTTGGTCGAGCTGTCAGCGCAATCGATCCATGCCCCGGTGCACCGCATCACGGGTGCCCAAGTGGTGCTGCACACCCACCAGCCGTGGGCGCTGGCTTTGAACATGCTCAAAGCCAACCGATTGCTGCCCGCCACCCAAACTGCGGCGTTCTTTGATGGCACCATCGCCTACGACGACCACTACACAGGACTGGCCGCTGATTTGTCTGAGGGAGAGCGTTTGTCGCAGCTCATGAGCGGTGGCCAAACCGTGCTCTTCATGAAAAACCACGGCGTGATGACGATTGGTGACACCGTGGCGCAAGCCTACAGGCGTTTGTACAAACTCGAAAAAGCCTGCCGCACCCAAGTGCTGGCCATGGGCACGGGCCAGCCTCTGAACGTGTTGACCGAAGCCGTGATTCAACGCATCAAAACCCCAAGCCCACAAGACCGCCACCCCCGCAGCGAACGTGAACGCCTGTTTTTTGAAGCCCTGATGCGGGTGGTCGACCGGGTGAACCCAGGTTATGCAGACTAAACCACTCCCTGCGATAGACAAAGAATCTGCAAAAACAAGGCCCACTCAACGCTGGTCAGCCTGCGCGCTCAGGTCACAAAATTAACGCCCCTGCGCGCGCGCCAAAAACGTGCCCCACCACCCGATCCATTTGAATTTGCTACGCTGGCGGTACAAACACCGCCTCGCGTAGT
>NZ_CALBEX010000286.1 GCF_937889215.1 uncultured Limnohabitans sp. | reverse complement strand
GTTGGCGCGTCAGCCCCTGACCCAGTCGTGCGGCCACGCTGTCCAAGCGCTGGGCTTGCCGATCTTGCTGACGCAGCAGGCCCCGGCTGAGTCGGTGCGCCAAGACAGACAAGGCCTCCAGGCCCGCATCCCGGTCGGTGGCGGCCATCTCGGCGGCGGCCGTGGGCGTTGGGGCACGCACATCGGCCACGAAGTCGGCGATGGTGAAATCAGTCTCGTGGCCCACACCACAAATGAGGGGCACAGGGCTTTGAGCGATCAGGCGGGCCAAGTTTTCGTCATTGAAAGACCACAGGTCCTCCATCGAGCCACCGCCTCTCACCAACAAAATCACGTCCACAGGCGAACTCAGCGGATTGTCTTCGGCCGTCAGGGCATACATGCTTTGCAACGCTTGCAACAGGGTGGCCGCGGCCCCTGTCCCTTGAACCAACGCAGGGGCCATCACCACAGGAATGTGCGGCACCCGCCGCTGCAAGGCCGTCACCACGTCGTGCCAAGCGGCCGCACCCAAAGAAGTCACCACGCCAATCGCGCGGGGCTGGGCGGGCAAAGCGCGTTTGTGAACGGGATCAAACAGGCCCTCAGCTTCAAGCTGGGCCTTCAGGCGCACAAACTGCTCAAACAAGGCCCCCTGCCCGGCCCGCGCCATCGACTCGACGATCAATTGCAAGTCACCCCGGGCCTCGTACACCCCCAAACGGCCCCGCAATTCGACCAATTCGCCATCGCGAGGCGAAAAATCCATCAAGCTGGCCGCACGCCGAAACATGGCGCAACGGATCTGGCCGGTTGCGTCTTTGATCGAAAAGTAGCAATGCCCGCTGGCCGCCCGTGAGAAGCCCGAAACTTCGCCGCGCACGGTCACCGGGTTGAATTGCCCATCCAGGCTGTCCGCAATGGCGCGGCACAGCGCCGACACCGTCCAGGCGGGGGGGGTCATGGTCTCGTTCGGGTTCATGGGCATGATTGTCTGTCAGAGATCAGGCTTCTCCACTCAGCTCGAAAATGAAGTACTCCACAGGAGCGCGCATACCCTGCTGCCTGCGGACAATGTCAAAGCTGGATGACATGAAAATTGTAAACCGTTGATTTATTTCAATATTTTCATAAAAAATGCAGGATTTTAAAACTCAAGAATTCTTATTTCGCGGCAAACAAATTTTCACCATCAACTTCTTCAAAAAGTTATCCACAGCCTGAGCCGTGCAAAAAGGCCCGAATCACCCAACAACGCTCAGCCCGGGGTAAAGATCCCCGCATCGTCGATAATCAGGAGCTTTTTCACTGCGTCTCCCCAAGAAAGAACTGTTTTGTTATCCATCATTCAAGCCGCTGGATGGCCGATTTGGCCGCTGATTCTGTGTTCCGTTTTGGCCTTGGCCCTGATCATTGAACGCCTTTTCCAGCTTCAAACGAACAAAGTGATTCCCCCCCAAACCCTGGCGATGGCGCTGGACGCCACGCGTCGCAGCTTGCCGCCGGAAGAGTTTGCCGTTCAACTCGACAAAATGGGCGTGCTGGGGCCCGTATTGGCAAGTGGTTTGCGTTGTCTTCAACATGACCCCAAGGCTTCTGACGAAGACATCAAGTCCAGCATGGAAATGGCAGGCCGCTTGGCGGGCAGGCAACTTGAGCGTTACCTGACGGCGCTGGGCACCATTGCCTCTGCGGCCCCGTTGCTCGGTTTGCTGGGCACGGTGATTGGCATGATCGAAATTTTCTCGGCCCACACCGCTGGTGGCAGCCAACCGGCCCAATTGGCTTACGGTATTTCGGTGGCGCTTTACAACACGGCTTTTGGCTTGATCGTGGCCATACCGGCTCTGATGTTTTGGCGTTACTTCAGAACCTTGGTGGACAATACTTTGCTGTCCATGGAAGTGGCCAGCGAACAATTCGCCCGCCAACTGAGCCAATTGCACCGCTGAATGGATTCCCCGTGAATTTTCGCCAACGCAAGCCCACGACCGAGCCAGAAATCAACCTGATTCCCTTCATCGACGTCTTGTTGGTGGTTTTGATCTTTCTGATGCTGACCACCACCTGGTCTCGGTTGACTGAAATCAACCTGAATCTGCCTCTGGCCGACAGCCAAAAGCAAAAAGACCGCCCCCAGCAAATTGTGCTCACGGTCAATGCACAGGGCCAATACACCCTCAACAAATCCGCCATTGGCGGTACATCGGTCAGCGCGCTGGCCAGTGCTTTGGCGCCCTTGGCGTCCAAAGAGGTGACCTTGGTGATCAGTGCAGATGCGCAGGCCACCCACCAATCGGTGGTCAACGCGATGGAGGCAGCCCGGCGCACCGGCTTGTCGCAAATCACCTTTGCCACCCAATCGCCGGATCCTTCAGGGTCCTGACAGGGCATGAGCATCTCGTCCTGGCTGCACCAGCGACTGCCCCAGGTTTGGCTGTCGCGCAACCTGAGCGCCCGTCTGCTGTGGCCGCTGGCGCTGCTTCATGGCGCGGTGCGCAAGGCGCAGGGCCTGGCTCGACGCCTGGGTGGACGCACCCCACAGCGCTTGCCTGTGCCGGTGATTGTGGTGGGCAATGTGATCGCGGGCGGTGCAGGCAAAACGACCTTGACG
>NZ_CALBEX010000285.1 GCF_937889215.1 uncultured Limnohabitans sp. | reverse complement strand
CTCTATGAAGGCGGCAAGCGCCTGTACTACATGGGCCCCATGTTCCGCCACGAGCGCCCGCAGCGTGGCCGCTACCGCCAGTTTCACCAGGTCGGTGCCGAGGTGCTGGGTTTTGGCGGCGCTGAGGTCGACGCCGAATTGATTTTGCTCGCCAACGACCTGTGGAAGGTGTTGGGCCTGAAAGACGTGCGCTTGGAGCTCAACAGCTTGGGCCAACCGGTCGAACGCCAAGCGCACCGCGCCGCGTTGATCGCCCACCTCGAAAAACACAGCGATGTGCTCGACGAAGAAGCCAAGCGCCGGCTGCACAGCAACCCGCTGCGTATCTTGGACACCAAAAATCCGGCCATGCAAAGCGTGGTCGAGGCCGCCCCGCGCTTGCTCGACTTTTTGGGTGAGGCTTCGCTGGCCCACTTCAATGCGGTCAAAGCCATCTTGGACGCCAACGGCGTGGCTTACAGCATCAACCCGCGTTTGGTGCGCGGCATGGATTACTACAACCTCACGGTGTTCGAGTTCATCACCACCAGCTTGGGCTCGCAAGGCACGATTTGCGGCGGTGGCCGTTACGACTACCTGATTGAGCAGGTCGGCGGCAAACCCGCACCCGCCGTGGGCTGGGCTTTGGGCGTTGAGCGCGTGCTCGAACTCATCAAGGAGCAGGGCGAAGCCTTGCCCGATCTGGCCCCCGATGTCTACGCCATCATTCCTGAAACGGCTGCCTTGCCGGTGGCCATGCAGGTGTTGCAAACCCTGCGCGCCTGTGGCATCTCAGCCCAAATGCATGCGGGCACTGGAGAGGGCATGGGCAGCATGAAGTCTCAATTTAAAAAGGCCGATGCCTCGGGCGCACGATTTGCTTTGGTTTTTGGGGCCGAAGAATTGGCCCAAGGCCAGGTGGCGGTCAAATCGCTGCGCGACGGCGCAGGTGCCCAGCGTACCGAGACACTCAACACTGTGGCCGCATGGGCCCACAGCCTACAATCCGCGCTTTGATGCGCTCACCTTATTTCACACACCATGGCCAAAGCCCTCGACCTTGAAGAACAAGAACAACTCGACCAGATCAAGCATTTCTGGAAGAAATACGGCAACCTGATTTCTTGGTTGCTGATCCTCGTTTTGGGCAGTTTTACTGCCTGGAATGGGTACAAATATTGGCAACGCGACCAGGCCTCCAAGGCGGCGGTGTTGTTCGATGAGGTCGAACGCGCCGTGACGGCCGGGGATGTGACGCGCGTTGAGCGCAGTCTGGCCGACATGAAAGACAAGTTCGGCACCACGCAGTATGCGCAGCAAGCCGCTTTGCTGGCTGCCAAGGCTTTGCAAAAAAAAGACAAGGGTGACGCCGCACGCGCCGCCCTGAAGTGGGTGGTTGATGGCGCCACCGATCCAGCCTACCGTGACATTGCCCGTTTGCGTTTGTCAGGCTTGCTGCTCGATGCCGGGAGCCACGATGAGGCGCTGGCCCAGTTGAGCGCGCCTTTCACCCCTGGCATGACCGGATTGGCGGCCGATTTGCGTGGCGACGTGTTGCAAGCCAAAGGCCAGCCAGCCGAGGCGCTGACGGCTTACCAGGCTGCCTGGCAACAATTGGACGACAGCCCCGATTACCGCCGCTTGGTGGAAGCCAAGCTCAACGCCCTGGGCATTGATCCCCAGCCTGCCGCAACCACAGGAAACAACAAGTGACCCTGATCTCTGCATCTGTCTGGCCCCGTTGGTTGGCCATCGCCGCTGTGGCTGTGTTGGCCTCTTGTGCCAGCGGCCCCGATCAACCCAAGCCTTCGCCTTTGCCGCCCTTCAGTGGGACCTTCAAAGTGCAAAAGGTCTGGTCCAGCCAGGTGGGTGCGGTCACGACGCCTTTGTTGGCGTCGGTTCATGGCCAGCAGGTGGCCGTGGCCTCAAGCCAGGGTCAGCTGGCCTTGATCGATGCGCAGTCCGGACGTGATGTTTGGCGACTGAATTTGAACTCGCCGATTCAGGCCGGTGTGGGTGGCGACGGCCAACGCTTCGCTGTGGTCACACAAAACAACGAATTGGTGACGGTGCAGGGCGGTCAAGTACTGTGGCGTCAAACATTGCCGGCTTTGTCTTACACCCCGCCTTTGGTGGCCGGTGGCCGGGTTTTTGTGCTGACTGGCGACCGCGCCGTGAGCGCGTTTGATGGCGCGACCGGACAATCGCTCTGGACCCAGCAGCGCCCCAATGACCCGCTCGTGTTGCGTCAAGCCGGTGTGTTGATGCCTTTGGGTGACACCTTGCTGGTGGGTTGGGGCGGACGCATGGCCTCCTTGAACCCCTTGACCGGTGCCGTGCGATGGGAAACGCTGGTGGGCAGCACCCGGGGCACCAACGAAGTGGAGCGCTTGGTCGACTTGGTGGCGGGTGTCAGCCGCGAGGGCAATTCGGTTTGCGTGCGTGCTTTCCAAGCCACGGTCGCTTGTTTGGATGGTGCCAATGGCCGCTTGGCTTGGAGCCGCAATGCCCAGGGACACCAAGGTTTGGCCGGAGATGACCAGACTGTGTGGGGCGTGGAGTCTGATGGCAAAGTCTTGGCCTGGCAGCGGCAGTCGGGAGCTCCCCTGTGGCGGCAAGATGCTTTGCGTTTTCGTGGCTTGAGCGCTCCTTTGGTCTTGGGGCGTTCGGTGATGCTGGGTGATGCCGATGGCTGGGTCCATTTTCTGTCGCGACAGGATGGGCAGCCCTTGCAACGCTTGAGCACAGACGGTAGCGGCGTGGTCGGCACCCCTGTGCTTGCTGGCCAAACTTTGGTGGTGGTGACACGCACCGGGGGCGTCTTCGGATTTCGCCCTGAATGATGGATCGGAAAATTTTTAAGTGAAACCTGTACTGGCCCTCGTTGGCCGCCCGAATGTGGGCAAATCCTCGCTGTTCAACCGCCTCACCAAGAGCCGCGATGCCATCGTGGCCGACTTTGCGGGCCTGACCCGTGACCGCCATTACGGCAACGGCAAACAAGGCCGACAAGAATTCATCGTGATCGACACGGGCGGTTTTGAGCCCGATGCCAGCAGCGGCATTTACAAAGAAATGGCCAAGCAAACGCAACAAGCGGTGGCTGAAGCTGACATCGTTATTTTTGTGGTCGATGCCCGTGGAGGCTTGTCGGCGCAAGACCACGACATCGCCAGCTATTTGCGCAAAATTGGCAAACCCTGTTTGCTGGTGGCCAACAAGGCCGAAGGCATGCTCGAAGGCATCCAGTTGACCGAGTTTTACGAACTGGGCCTGGGTGAGGTGTTGGCCATCTCGGCCGCCCACGGACAAGGCACACGCGGTCTGCTGGAGTTGGCTTTTGAATCATTGCATTTGCCCGACGAGCCCGAAGAAACCGAGGAAGACCCCTCGGTCATCAAACTCGCTGTGGCCGGTCGCCCTAACGTGGGCAAGTCCACACTGATCAACACCTGGTTGGGTGAAGAGCGCTTGGTGGCCTTCGACATGCCTGGCACTACGCGGGACGCGATCAGCGTGCCCTTTGAGCGCCAGGGCCAGAAGTTCGAGCTGATCGACACCGCAGGTTTGCGCCGCAAAGGCAAGGTCTTCGAGGCCATTGAAAAGTTTTCGGTGGTCAAAACTCTGCAAGCGATTGAATCGGCCAACGTGGTCTTGCTCTTGCTGGATGCAGAGCAAGGCGTGACCGATCAAGACGCCCATATTGCTGGCTATGCGCTGGAAAGTGGCCGCGCCATGGTGCTGGCCATCAACAAATGGGACGCCATCGACGAATACCAGCGCCAGTTGGTGCAGCGCTCGATTGAAAACCGCTTGCCGTTTTTGAGTTTTGCCAACATGCACTTCATTTCGGCCAAAAAGCGCCAAGGCTTGGGGCCTGTGTGGGCTTCGATTGTGCAGGCACACAAGTCGGCCATGTGCAAAATGAGCACGCCCATTCTGACGCGGTTGTTGCTCGAAGCGGTGCAGTTCCAAAGCCCGCAGCGCGGCGGCATGTTCCGTCCCAAGCTGCGTTATGCGCACCAAGGCGGCATGAACCCGCCTGTGATCGTGGTCCACGGCAATTCGTTGGAACACGTCACCGACACTTACAAGCGCTTTCTGGAAGGGCGCTTTCGCAAAGCCTTCAGCCTGTCCGGCACGCCTTTGCGCATTGAAATGAAAACATCTACAAATCCTTTTGCAGACAAAGAATCCAGTTGAGATTTGAGGAATTCATTTTCCATCAAAAGTTCAGCCCCGGCCCTGTGGTAAGGTCAGGGCTTCGAAACTTCTGAACACGGAAAATATCGTGAGCAACAAAGGTCAACTTTTGCAAGACCCCTTTCTGAACGCACTGCGCAAAGAGCATGTGCCGGTCTCGATTTACCTCGTCAACGGCATCAAACTGCAGGGTCAGATCGAGTCGTTTGATCAGTACGTGGTGCTCTTGCGCAACACCGTCACCCAAATGGTTTACAAGCACGCCATTTCGACCATTGTTCCCGGTCGTTCTGTCACTTTCAGCACCCCCGAAACCGGTGAAATCACCGCTTGATGCGGTTTTTGCGCTATCGGCGGTGTGACACCGCAACAGCAGGTTGCTGACATTGTCTGAAACATC
>NZ_CALBEX010000284.1 GCF_937889215.1 uncultured Limnohabitans sp. | reverse complement strand
CAGCCACGGCACAGGCAAAGGCGGTGACACCACCACCAGCGGCTTCGAAGGCGCATGGAAACCCAACCCCACGCAGTGGGACATGGGCTACTTCAAAGTTTTGTTCAAGTACGAATGGGAGCAAATGACCACCGCGGCTGGTGCCATCCAGTGGCGCGCCAAAGACGTGGCGCCTGAAGACATGGTGGTGGATGCGCACGACCCGAGCAAGCTGCACCCACCGCACATGACCACGGCCGATTTGTCGCTGCGCTTTGACCCCGCCTACGAAAAGATTTCTCGCCACTTCCAGGCCAATCCAGACGAGTTTGCAGATGCCTATGCCCGCGCCTGGTTCAAGCTGACCCACCGCGACATGGGACCGAAGTCCTTGTACCTTGGCCCGGAAGTGCCTGCCGAGGACCTGATCTGGCAAGACCCGGTGCCTGCAGTCCACCACGCCTTGATTGACCCCGCAGACATCACAGTGCTGAAGGCGCAGATCATGTCCAGTGGCTTGTCGGTGAGCGAACTGGTGAGCGTCGCCTGGGCATCGGCCAGCACCTTCCGCGGCTCGGACAAGCGCGGGGGTGCCAATGGTGCTCGCATTCGACTCTCCCCCCAGAAAAACTGGGAAGCCAACCAACCTGCGCAACTGGCCAAGGTGTTGACTTTGCTGGAGGCCGTGCAAAATGGCTTCAATGTCAGCGCCGCCGGGGGCAAGAAAGTGTCGCTGGCCGACTTGATCGTGTTGGGTGGCTGCGCCGCGGTGGAAGCTGCCGCCAAGGCCGCTGGCCACAGCGTGCAAGTGCCCTTCGCGCCCGGCCGCACCGATGCAACGGCTGAGCAAACGGACGCCGAGTCCTTCTCCGTGCTCGAGCCTGTGGCCGATGGCTTTCGCAATTACCAGAAGAAAGCCTACACCGTATCGCCCGAAGAAATGCTGCTCGACAAAGCCCAGTTGCTGACCTTGAGCGCACCCGAGATGACCGTGCTCGTTGGCGGTTTGCGGGTGCTCGGTGCCAACACCGGCGGCTCCAAGCACGGGGTGTTCACCCAGCGCGTGGGCCAGTTGAGCAACGATTTCTTTGTCAACCTCACCGACATGGACGTGGCGTGGAGGCCGACAACGGATGCGGCCACCGCGTTCGAAGCCTGCGATCGCAAAACCGGCGCTGTGAAGTGGACAGGTACCCGTGTTGACTTGGTGTTCGGCTCGAACTCGCAACTGCGCGCCCTGTCCGAGGCGTATGCCCAAGACGACAACCAGGCCAAGTTCGTGCAGGACTTCGTGGCCGCTTGGAACAAGGTCATGACCCTTGACCGCTTCGACTTGGCGTAACGCATGCCAATCCGGCCCCCGGCGCGTGCCTACACGCCGGGGGCCGCCTCGGGATTGGGCGCGATCAGGCTATTTAAAATAGGCCCATGGGCAGCCCCAGATCAAGGCCCAGCCTGTCGCCAGAAAACGTCAGCGACAATGCCCGTCCAACCAGCCCATTCCCAATGAAACCCTTGAACTACACCCGCGCCCAGGCGCTGCCCGAGATCCTGAAAACCCGCATCGCCATCCTCGATGGGGCCATGGGCACCATGATCCAGCGCTTCAAATTGTCGGAGGCCGATTACCGGGGTGAGCGTTTCAAGGATTTTTCCAAAGACGTCAAGGGCAACAACGAGCTGCTTAGCCTGACCCGCCCCGACGTGATCCGTGACATTCACGAAGGCTATCTGGCCGCCGGGGCCGACCTGATTGAGACCAACACTTTTGGTGCGACCACCGTGGCCCAAGCCGACTACGACATGCAGCACCTGGCCCGCGAGATGAACCTGCAGTCTGCCAAGCTGGCCCGCGCCGCCTGCGACAAGTTTTCTACGTCAGACAAGCCCCGTTTTGTGGTTGGCGCATTGGGCCCCACGCCCAAAACCGCCAGCATCAGCCCTGATGTGAACGACGCCGGTGCCCGCAACGTGAGCTTTGAAGAGTTGCGCGCCGCTTATTACGAGCAGGTCGAAGCGCTGGTCGAAGGCGGCTCCGATGTGTTGATGGTGGAGACCATCTTTGACACCTTGAACGCCAAGGCTGCGCTGTTTGCCATCGAAGAATTTTTTGAGGCCAGCGGTGAGCGCCTGCCTTTGATCATCAGCGGCACCGTGACCGACGCGTCGGGCCGCATCCTGAGCGGCCAGACCGTGACAGCGTTTTGGCACAGCGTGCGACACGCCCAGCCCCTGGCCGTTGGCCTGAACTGCGCCTTGGGCGCGACGCTGATGCGCCCCTACATCCAAGAGCTGAACAAGGTCGCGGGCGACACCTTCATCAGCTGCTACCCTAACGCCGGTTTGCCCAACCCCATGAGCGACACGGGCTTTGACGAAACGCCCGACGTGACCAGCCGCCTGTTGCACGAGTTCGCAGCCGAAGGCCTGGTCAACATCGTGGGCGGCTGCTGCGGCACCACGCCTGAACACATCGGTGCCATCGGCCGCGCCGTCGCCCCGCTGGCCCCGCGCAATGTGCACGGTGGCTTCTTTTACAAAGAAGCGGCTTGAGATTGTTTGTTGAGCGCCTTCGAGTGACCCTCCTGGGCGGTGAACGTCAACTGTATTGAAGTGGCGCTTTGCGGAGGAAAAAATGTCGGACCTGAAGGCTCCGACCTACGAAAACCAACCACCTCTGCCCTCGCCTCTCGTAGGTCGGTGCCTTCAGGTCCGACGAGGTTCGTTCAAACCCCGCTGCCCGCCGATCGCGCCATATACGCAACGCCCTTTCTATGTTAAAAATCTGACCACCACTGCTTGGGTGATTTGCGGTGGCTGACCCCTAGGCACCTGGCCCGCGTGGCGATGTGCCTCTTATAAAAAAACACGGAGACACACATGCTGCAAGGCCTGATGCAAGATCGCCCCCTGCTCATTTCTTCACTGATTCAGCACGTCGCCACATTCCACCCGGACACAGAAATCGTGTCGCGTTTGCCTGAAGGGGCGTTGCACCGCACCGATTGGCGCGGCATTTGTACCTTGTCGCGCCAAATCGCCAATGCCATGGGTGTGCTGGGTGTTCAGCCCGGTGACCGCGTGGGCACATTGGCCTGGAATTCGTACCGCCATTTGGCGCTGTACTTTGGGGTGTCCGGCAGTGGCGCGGTTTTGCACACCGTCAATCCGCGTTTGTTCCCCGAGCAAATTGACTACATCGTCAACCATGCCGAAGACCAGGTGCTGTTTTTTGACCTGAGCTTTGCCCCCTTGGTGGCGCAACTTGCGCCTTTGCTCAAAACCGTCAAAACCTTTGTGGCGATGACCGACAAAGCCCACATGCCCGACATCGGTGTGCCCAATGTGTTGTGCTTTGACGACCTGATGGCCGCGCAAAGCACCGAATACACCTGGCCCGAATTTGACGAGCGCAGCGCCTCATCGCTGTGCTATACCTCAGGCACCACAGGCAACCCCAAAGGGGTGCTGTATTCGCACCGTTCCACCATGCTGCACACCTTGATGGAGATGGCCCCTGACACGTTTGGCATCAGCTCGGCTGAGACCCTGATGCTGATCGTGCCCATGTTCCATGCCAACGCTTGGGGTGCGCCGTATGCGGCGGCCATGGTGGGCTCCAAACTGGTGTTGCCAGGCCCGCACCTGGATGGCGAAAGCGTCTACAACTTGATGAAGCAAGAGCGGGTCACCTTCTCGCAAGGGGTGCCCACGGTGTGGCTGATGCTGTTCCAGTACCTCGATGCCAACCCGCACCTGGACCCCAAAGAGTTGGGGGTCAAACGCGTGGGCATTGGGGGCGCGGCGGTGGCCCGCGGCATGCTGGAGCGTTTTGAACAACAGTTCAACGCCGAGGTGGTACAAGGCTGGGGCATGACCGAAACCAGCCCGATTGGCGTGATCAGCAAACTGTTGCCCAAACATGCAGGCCTGCCCGCCGAAGAACTGATCAAGACCAAGCTCAAGCAAGGCCGAGGCGTTTGGGGTGTGGATCTGAAAATCGTGGATGAAGAGGGCCAGGCCCTGCCCTGGGACGGCGTGGCGTTTGGTCACTTGCATGTGCGCGGCCCCTGGATTGCCAGCGGTTATTACCGTGGGGAGGGCGGCCCCGTGCTGGACGCGCAAGGCTACTTTCCCACGGGCGACGTGGCCACCATCGACCCCGATGGTTTCTTGCAATTGGTGGACCGCGCCAAGGACGTGATCAAGTCAGGCGGCGAGTGGATCTCGTCCATCGACGTGGAAAACACCACCCAGTCGCACCCTGCCGTGGCAGAGGCGGCGGTGATTGGCGTGGCCCATCCCAAGTGGCAGGAGCGTCCATTTTTGTTGGTGGTGCGCAGGGCGGGCGCACAGGTCGAGGCCCAAGAGTTGATGGCCTATTTGTCGACGCGCATCGCCAAATGGTGGTTGCCCGATGACATCGTTTTTGTCGACACCTTGCCCCACACGGCCACGGGCAAACTGCTCAAAACCAAATTGCGCCAACAGTACAAAGACCATCGTTTGCCCACGGCCTGAATTCAGCGCGCAGCGGCTTAGGCTTGGGGTCAGTCTTGCAGCAAGCGCCGCTGCAACTCGGCCAGCTCTTGGGGGCTGAGGCCAATCGCGCCGTGTAAATAGTCCTGCATGCCGCCGTGCTGTGTTTCTACCGCGTCAAAAGCCGCGTGCAAAAACTCGGGCTGCACTTGCCACAGCACCTTCATCACATGCGGGTGGCCTTGGCCTTCCAGGCGGGCATCGCGCTGGTAGAGCTGGTTGGTCAACAAATAGTCGTGTTCGATGGTGCTGCGGTCCACACCCAGCGCAGACAGCAGCAGCGCGGCGGCAAAGCCCGTGCGGTCTTTGCCTGCGGTGCAGTGGAACACCTGCGGTGTAGGCTGCTCCAGCAGGTGCTTTAAAAAACGGCCAAAGGTGCCCGCGTTGTGGTTCACAAAATCGCGGTAGGTCTCTTGCATCAGCGCCACGGTTTCTTCGGTGGTGGGCACGATGCCTTGCGCCACCAAGGCTTGCATGCGGGCGATCACGGTGGGCTCGATGGTCATCGCCAAACGCTTCACGCCGGGGATTGCATAGGGCGTGGCGGTGGATTCGGCTGCGCCGCGAAAGTCCAAGCTGTGCCCGATGCCCAAGGACGCCAAGCGCGCCAAGTCGTCAGGTGTCAAGCCCGCCAAATGGTCTGAGCGGAACACTTGGCCTTGCCGCACACGGCGGCCATCGGCATTGCGGTACCCGCCAACATCGCGAAAGTTCGAAGCGCCTTGCAGCAGCGCAGGGGGTACCGGGGTCATGGCCATCCAATCAGCAGTCAAATCGAAAAAATATGAGCACCATTGTCACGCGCCGCCCCGGCCCCGCCTGTTGCCGAAGGCGACAAACCCCGGGCAGCCCAAGGTGATGAACCCATCTTGCGCTCTGTTTGGCACACGGCTTGCTTGTCATGTGTATGAACCTTGCACGACTTCCTTCGCAGCCTGCCTTGAACGGCGACATGGGTGTCACCGACGCCTGGCGCGACCCTTTGGGTCTCATGTTGGCTTCCACTGGCGAGGGGGTTTTTGGGGTCGATCTGGACGGCCTGTGTGTTTTCATCAACCCGGCAGGTGCCCGCATGATCGGCATGGAGCCCGAGCAGGTGCTGGGCCAGAACATGCATGTGCTCACGCACCACTCGCATGGCGACGGGGCGCATTACCCCTTGGAGGACTGCCCGATTTACAACGCGTTTCGCCAGGGCGAGCCCTGCCGCATCGACAGCGAGGTGTTTTGGCGCGCCGATGGCAGCAGCTTTCCGGTGGAGTATTCCAGTTACCCGGTGTTTGACCAAGGCCAGGTGCGCGGCGCGGTGGTCACCTTTGTGGACATCACCGAGCGCAAACGGGCCCAAGAGGCTTTGCACCGGGCCAAGGACGAGCTTGAAGTGCGGGTTGCCGAACGCACCCATGCCCTGGAAACCGCTTTGCAGCAGTTGCGTGAACTGGCCGCCTGGTCCGAGGCGGTGCGCGAAGAAGAGCGCACCCGCATCGCCCGCGAGGTGCACGATGAGTTGGGCAGCTTGTTGGTGGCCCTCAAGATGGATGTGAGTTGGCTGGACAAGCGCTTGTCAGAGCAAGAACAGCGGGCCGCGCTGGAAGCCCAAAGCATGCGCGAGAAGATGCGAGGCAAGTGCCAGAACATGAGCCGCTTGATCGAGAACGCGGTGGTCAATGTGGGCCGCATCATCACCGACCTGCGCCCCAGCATCTTGGACCACCAAGGCCTGTGGGGCGCTTTGGAGTGGCAGGCGCAAGAGTTTGTGCAGTCGGCCGAGCAAGAACTCAAGTGGTGCATGGAAGTCAATGAGCAACGCGTGCTGCCTGAGCCCATGGCCATGGCGGTGTTCCGCATCTTTCAAGAGATGCTGAGCAACGTGGGCCGCCACGCCCGGGCACACACGGTGGATGTGGACATTGTGGAACGCGAGGGTTGGTTGCACCTGTCGGTGGAAGACGATGGTTGCGGTGCCTTGGCGCAGGCCTTTGAGTCGGCGCAGGCCTACGGCATCATGGGCATGCGCGAACGTGCCCGCCACTTTGGCGGTGTGATCGACATCGACAGCCAACCCGGCCGGGGCACCCGCATGCGGCTGTCCATGCCTTTGCCAGTTTTTGAGGCTGCGCCATGAACGCGACAGTGCGCGTGCTGCTGGGTGACGACCACAAGATCGTGCGTGAAGGCCTGAAGATGGTGC
The DNA here is from genome assembly GCF_937889215.1 of uncultured Limnohabitans sp. Classification (GTDB taxonomy): domain Bacteria; phylum Pseudomonadota; class Gammaproteobacteria; order Burkholderiales; family Burkholderiaceae_C; genus Limnohabitans_A. Next base: position 4,034 of record NZ_CALBEX010000284.1, on the reverse strand, counting down.
TGGCCGATGACCCGCACCTGCAGGTGGTGGCGGAGGCCGACACTGGCCCCGGTGTGCTGGACGAGGTGCAAAAACGGCAGGGCCTGCAGGGCATTGACGTGGTGTTGCTCGACATTGCTTTGCCGGGCATGGACGGGCTGGATGTGCTGCAAGCGCTGCGACGCGACTGGCCGGGGCTGCCCGTGCTCATGCTCAGCACCTACCCTGAAAAACAATACGCGGTGCGCTGCATTCAGCTGGGGGCCTCGGGCTATCTGAACAAAAGCACCGACCCGGATGAGCTGATGGCCGCGCTGCGCCGCGTGGCTGCAGGCGGCATGCACGTCACGCCGACCACGGCCGAGGCGCTGGCCAGTTTGGTGAGCCAAGGACGCACCAAAAGCGGGATCGAACTGCTCTCGCACCGCGAGCACCAGGTCTTTCTTTTGTTGACCCAAGGCCACACCGTGAGCGAAATTGGTGCGCAACTGAGCCTGGCCCCCAACACCGTGAGCACTTACCGTGCGCGCATCTTGGAAAAGACCGGCACCAAGAATGATGTGGAGCTGGCTTTGTACGCACAAAGCATCGGCGGGCGCTATTGAGCATGCCCGACCAGCCTTGTAGGTCGGCGCCTTCAGGTCCGACAAGCGGCCTGTACACCACCACCGTTTGAAAATGTCGCAGTGCGATGCGATGAATGTCGGACCCTAAAGGCCACGACCTACAAGAGGGCGTGCCGGGCTAGATGTGCTCGGTTTGCGGGACGTGTGGGTGTAGGTAGGTCGGCGCCTTCCGGTCCGACATGGGGGTGTGCCAGTTCGTTGTGAATTTGTAGGGGCAGCCCTACACCGCATCGACAAGCAGCTTGCGAATTGGCGTTGCGCGCTGTCGTTGGCACGCATTCACGGGTTTCTGGCCCGCTGCTTGCATGGGTCTGAGCATCTTCAACAAAGCGAGGTTGCCATGTCTGAATTTTTCGATCCCTACAACGCCGACCGCCCCCTGATGCTCAAATGCAGCTGTGGCCGTGACCACTCACCTGCTGACCACCACGCCGAAGTGGCGGCCGATGCGGCAGCCGTGCAGTTGCGCGCCCGCTCCGAGACGTCCGAGTTCGAGGCTTACAGCCAAGAGTTCATTGAGGCCACCTTGGTCAAGTCGCTGTTTCCACACGACGAAGAGCGCCGCATGTTTTTGCGCGCTGTGGGCAAGAAGACCGCCATGGCTGCCATCGCCAGCGTGTTGCCTGTGGCCAGTTTGCAAGCCATGGCGCAGGCCAAAGGCCCGCTCGAAAAAACCAACCTGAAGATCGGTTTCATCCCGATCACCTGCGCCACGCCGCTGATCATGGCCGAGCCCTTGGGCTTCTACCAAAAGCAGGGGCTGAACGTGTCGGTGACCAAGACCGCAGGTTGGGCCCTGATCCGCGACAAGATGATCAACAAGGAATACGACGCCACGCATTTCCTGTCGCCCATGCCCTTGGCCATCAGCATGGGCTTGGGCGCGAACGCCACGCCCATGAACGTCGCCACCATTCAAAACATCAATGGCCAGGCCATCACGCTGGCCATGAAGCACAAGAACAACCGCGACCCGAAGAACTGGAAGGGCTTCAAGTTTGCCGTGCCCTTCGATTACTCGATGCACAACTTCTTGCTGCGCTACTATCTGGCCGAGAACGGCATCAACCCCGACACCGATGTGCAAATCCGCGTGGTGCCACCACCTGAAATGGTGGCCAATTTGCGCTCGGGCAACATCGACGGTTTCCTTGGACCCGATCCGTTCAACCAGCGTGCGGTGTACGACGAAGTTGGTTTCATTCATGTGTTGACCAAAGACCTGTGGGACGGCCACCCTTGCTGCGCTTTCGGCACCAGCACCGAATTCATCCAGAAGAACCCCAACACCTTTGCCGCGCTTTACCGCGCCGTGCTCACCGCAGCGGCCATGGCCAGCAAGCCCGAGAACCGAGAATTGATCTCCAAAGTGATCGCCCCTGCGCAGTACCTGAACCAACCCGAGGCGGTGGTCAACCAAGTGCTCACAGGCAAATTTGCCGACGGCTTGGGCAAGGTGCAAAACGTGCCCGACCGCGCCGGCTTTGACCCGATGCCTTGGCAGAGCATGGCTGTGTGGATGCTCACACAAATGAAGCGCTGGGGTTATGTGAAGGGCGAGGTGGATTACAAACAGATCGCCGAAAAAGTGTTCTTGATCACCGACGCCCGCAAGCACATGAAGGAGTTGGGCCACAGCTTTGCCGCCACTTCGCCTTACCCCAAGCACAAGATCATGGGCAAAGAGTTTGACCCGGCCAAGCCCGAGGAATACCTCAAGAGCTTTGCCATCAGCAAGGTGGGGTAATCGGCGATGAACACCAAGCACCTCAATGCCAGGGCAGCGCTGGTCTCGTTGCTCATGTTCTTGGTGTTTCTGGGGGCGTGGCAGCTCTCAGCCACTGCGCCTTCGGTGGCGGGCGCCAACAAGGCAGGCATGACGGCCGAAGAGATCGAGTACCAAAAGATGATGGGCAAGGACCCCGGTGCCGTTAAAAGCACCGGGTTCCCGCAGCCCCTTGAAGTGGGCAAAGCCATGTGGGGCCATTTGGCCGATCCTTTCTATGACAAAGGCCCCAATGACAAAGGCATCGGCATCCAGCTGGCGCATTCGCTGTGGCGCGTGGCCTTGGGCTTTTTCTTGGCGGTGTTGGTGGCCGTGCCCTTGGGCTTTTTGATCGGCATGTCGCCCCTCATGCGCAAAGCGTTTGACCCCTTCATCCAGGTGCTCAAACCGATCAGCCCACTGGCCTGGATGCCCTTGGCGCTCTACACCCTGAAAGACTCCGATGTGAGCGGCATTTTTGTCATCTTCATTTGCTCGGTCTGGCCCATGCTGATCAACACCGCGTTTGGTGTGGCCGCTGTCAAGCGCGACTGGCTCAATGTGGCCAGCACGCTGGAAGTGACACCGCTGCGCAAAGCTTTCTTGGTCATCTTGCCTGCCGCTGCGCCCACCATCGTCACGGGCATGCGCATCAGCATGAGCATTGCGTGGCTGGTGATCGTGGCCGCCGAGATGCTGGTGGGCGGCACGGGCGTGGGTTACTTTGTCTGGAACGAGTGGAACAACCTGTCACTGGTTAACGTGATCTTTGCGGTGCTGGTGATCGGTGTGGTCGGCATGTTGTTGGACTTGGCATTTGCCCAAGTGCAAAAGGCGGTGACCTATGTGGAGTGACACCAGTGACCGTGCGTTGACCACCCCTTTGCCCACAGAGTTTTTTGCACCCCAACCCAAGGCCCATGCCATGAGCGCTTTCCTCAAAATTGAAAAACTGGGCAAGGCCTACCAAAGCGACAAACCGGTTTTTTCGGACGTGTCCTTCACCATCGACAAGGGTGAATTCGTTTGCATCATTGGCCATTCGGGCTGCGGCAAGACCACCATCTTGAACGTACTCGCGGGCCTGGACACGGCCACTGAAGGCCATGCCTTCATGGACGGCCGTGAAATCGCTGGCCCCAGCTTGGAGCGCGGCGTGGTGTTCCAAAGCCACGCGCTCATGCCTTGGCTCACGGTGCGGCAAAACATCGCGTTCGCCGTCAAGTCCAAGTGGCCTGAATGGAAAACACATCAGGTCAATGTGCATGTGGAAAAGCATGTGGGCATGGTGGGTTTGTTGCATGCCATCGACAAAAAACCCAGCCAGCTCTCGGGCGGCATGAAGCAACGTGTGGGCATTGCCCGCGCCTTTGCCATCCAGCCCAAGATGCTGCTGCTGGACGAGCCTTTTGGCGCGCTCGATGCCCTCACACGCGGCACGATTCAGGACGAGCTGATGACGATCGTGCGCCAGACGCAGCAAACCGTGTTCATGATCACGCACGACGTCGACGAAGCCATTTTGTTGTCAGACCGCATTTTGCTCATGAGCAACGGCAACGAATCGGGTGGCAACTATGTGCCCGGTGGCCTGGCCGAAGTGGTGGTCAACCCCTTGCCACGCGAACGCACCCGCGCCCAGTTGCACCACTTGCCGGGCTACT
>NZ_CALBEX010000283.1 GCF_937889215.1 uncultured Limnohabitans sp. | reverse complement strand
GCCTGGCTGCTGAAGATCCATCTTTCCGCGTGCAAACAGACGAAGAATCTGGCCAAACCATCATTGGTGGTCAGGGCGAACTGCACCTGGAAATCATCGTGGACCGCATGAAGCGTGAATTCGGTGTCGAAGCCAACGTGGGCAAGCCCCAAGTGGCTTACCGCGAAACCATCCGCAAGACCGTGGAAGAAGCCGAAGGCAAGTTCGTGCGTCAGTCCGGTGGTAAGGGTCAATACGGCCATGTGGTTCTGAAGGTTGAGCCTCAGGAACCAGGCAAGGGCTTTGAATTCGTAGACGCCATCAAGGGCGGTGTGGTTCCTCGCGAATACATCCCTGCGGTTGAAAAAGGTGTGATCGAAGCTTTGGGTCAAGGCGTGTTGGCGGGTTACCCTGTGGTGGACGTCAAAGTCACCCTGCACTTCGGTTCGTACCACGATGTGGACTCGAACGAAATGGCCTTCAAGATGGCCGCCATCTTTGGTTTCAAAGAAGGCTGCCGCAAAGCCCAGCCCGTGATTCTGGAGCCGATGATGGCTGTGGAAGTTGAGACGCCAGAAGACTACGCCGGCAACGTGATGGGCGACTTGTCCTCACGCCGTGGCATGGTCCAGGGCATGGATGACATGGTCGGTGGCGGCAAAGCCATCAAGGCCGAAGTGCCCTTGTCCGAAATGTTCGGTTACTCGACCACGTTGCGTTCGATGTCGCAAGGTCGCGCCACTTACACGATGGAATTCAAGCACTACGCTGAAGCCCCTCGCAACGTGGCCGAAGCCATTGTGGCTTCAAGGGCTAAATAATGACAAGCGTGCCGGACCAAATTCGCCTGCGAATTTGCTCGGGCACCTCTGACTAAAAGCAAGCGAAAAGCAAGCGATAGTCAGAGCTGAAAGTTCAAAAACTGTCTGCGATCAAGTGCCACTCTGTGCCCGTGCGGAGTGATCAAGCAACCTGATGCAAACATTAAACCAACACACGGGCATTGCTCTTTTTAAGGATTGAAAAATGGCTAAAGAAAAATTTGAACGGACCAAACCCCACGTCAACGTGGGCACCATCGGTCACGTTGACCACGGCAAAA
>NZ_CALBEX010000282.1 GCF_937889215.1 uncultured Limnohabitans sp. | reverse complement strand
GGGTCTGACTTTTACACGGCCATGGTCGTGCGCATGATGATCTTGGCCATCTTGGCCATGAGCCTCGATTTGCTGCAAGGCGTCACAGGCCTGGTCTCGCTTGGGCACGCCGCTTACTTTGGCCTGGCTGGTTATGTGCTGGCCTTCGTCACGCCGCAAAACGAGCCCATCAGCCTGCTCGCCAGTTTGCCGCTGGCCGTGGGTGGGTCCGCATTGGCGGCATTGGTCATTGGCTTTTTGGTGGTGCGCACGCACGGCATCTACTTCATCATGGTGACCATGGCCTTTGCGCAGATGGTTTATTTCATCTTCTTTGACAACAGGGCCTTGGGCGGCTCGGACGGCTTGTTCCTGAACTTCCGGCCCGACGCAGGCTTCATCGATCTGGAAAACAAGCGGGTGTTTTATTACTTCACGCTGGGCTGCTTGCTGGCGGTGTATGTGTTTTTGCGCCGCTTGCTTTGGAGCCCGTTTGGCCGGGCGCTGTCGGGCATTCGCGTGAACGAGCACCGCATGCGGGCCTTGGGCTTCAACACCTTCAGCCACAAGCTGGCGGCCTTCACGCTGGCCGGAGCCCTGGCGGGTTTGGCAGGCTATTTGTTTGCAGCGCAAACCGGTTTCGTCAATCCCGAGCTGATGGGCTTTCACTTGAGTGCGCACGCCATCATGATGGTGATTTTGGGCGGCATGGGCAATTTTGCAGGGGCCATCGTGGGGGCCTTCAGCTTCGAGTACTTGCTGCATGTCTTCAAGGACTTGCCCGACATCGGTGGCTTTCGCACGGGCAAGCATTGGCAAATGTGGATGGGCTTGTTCATCGTGGCGCTGATCATTTTTGCACCCAAAGGCATTTTGGGCTTGGTCAACCGCTTCTTCGGCAGCAAGACAACCCAGGAGGCAGGCCATGACTGAGCGCCACGCCTTGATGTCCGCACGCGGCCTGACCAAGCGTTTTGGCGGCCTGGCCGCTGTCAACGATGTCTCGCTGGATTTGTGGCTTGGGCACATTCACGCCGTGATCGGCCCCAACGGCGCGGGCAAATCCACGCTGGCCAATTTGCTCTCTGGCGATTTGCCGCCCAGCAGCGGCCGGATGACTTTGGCCGGCACCGACATCACCGGCTGGACACCCGAAAAAATTGCGCGCCGCGGCTTGGGCCGCAGTTACCAGAAGACCAACATTTTCAGCACCTTCACCGTGTGGGACAACGTGCGCCTGGCCGCGCAATCGCGTGCGCAGCCATCGCCCTTCAATCCGCTGGGCTGGCTGCGGTCTGCGGCCCGGTTGTCGGCAGTGAACCAACGTGCCGAGCGGGCCATCGCGCTGGCAGGTCTGCAAGAGCGTCGGCACGCACAAGCCGGGGCCACCAGCCACGGCGAACAGCGCCAACTTGAAATTGCCATGACCTTGGCCACCGAACCGCAGGTCCTGCTGCTCGATGAGCCGCTGGCCGGGATGGGTCAGTCTGAGGCTGAAAGCATGGTGCAGTTGCTGCTGCGCCTGAAACAAGACCACGCCATCTTGCTGGTCGAACACGACATGGATGCGGTGTTCACCTTGGCAGATCACCTCACCGTCATGGTCAATGGCCAGGTCATCGCCAGCGATGCGCCTGCGGCCGTCAGGGCCGATGCGGGGGTGCAAGCCGCGTACCTGGGCGAGGAACATTGAAATGAGCGACCTGCTGATCCAGGCCCAAGACCTGAACACCTATTACGGCGCGAGCCACATCCTGCGCGGCGTGAACTTTTCTGTCGGCCGGGGCGAGACCATTGGCCTCATGGGCCGCAACGGCATGGGCAAAAGCACCTTGCTCAAAACCCTCATGGGCATCGTGCCGCCGCGCAGCGGCACGGTGGACATCCAAGGCCAACGCATGAATGGCCGCCCCACGTTCGAGGTGGCCCAAATGGGCATCGCCTACGTGCCCGAGGGGCG
>NZ_CALBEX010000281.1 GCF_937889215.1 uncultured Limnohabitans sp. | reverse complement strand
GTCTGGAATTATCCAATGTCCCTGATCCCTTATTGCTTGGCCCGCCCCTTTTTGTTCAAGATGGACCCGGAGGCGGCACACGACCTGACCATTGAAGGCCTGGCCCGTACGCAAAACACGCCGTTTGACCGCGCTTACCGCCAGCCCTTTGTGGCCCACCCCATCACGCTGGCAGGCCTGCGATTCCCAAACCGTGTGGGCATGGCTGCGGGCCTGGACAAAAACGCCCGCTGCATCGATGGCTTGGGTGCCATGGGCTTTGGCTTTGTGGAGGTCGGCACCGTCACCCCCAAGGCGCAGCCGGGCAACCCCAAGCCCCGCATGTTTCGCCTGCCCGATGCCAACGCGCTGATCAACCGCCTGGGCTTCAACAACGACGGTCTGGACGCCTTCATCGCCAACGTCAAGCGCTCCCAATTCCGCCAGCAAGGCCGCCTGCTGGGCCTGAACATCGGCAAAAATGCCGCCACGCCCATCGAGAACGCCACCGACGATTATTTGATCGCGCTGGCGGGCGTGTACCCGCATGCCGACTATGTGGCGGTGAACATCTCCAGCCCCAACACCAAAAACTTGCGCGCCTTGCAAAGCGACGAAGCGCTGGATGGCCTGCTGGGCGCCCTGGTGGCGCGGCGCGAAGAACTGGCCGCAGAGCATGGTCGCCGCGTGCCCATGTTCCTGAAAATCGCACCCGATCTGGACGAAACGCAAGTCGGCGTGATCGCTGCCACGCTGCAAAAACACGGTATGGACGGCGTGATCGCGACCAACACCACGCTGGCACGCGATGCGGTGAGCGGCTTGGCGCATGCTGAAGAAATGGGCGGCCTGTCGGGCGCACCTGTCCTGGCCAGCAGCAACCGCGTGATTCGGCAGCTGCGCAACGCGCTGGGCAAAGACTTCCCCATCATCGGCGTGGGCGGCATCTTGAGCGGGCACGACGCGATTTCTAAAATCGAAGCGGGCGCTGATGTGGTGCAGATTTACACCGGGCTAATCTACAAAGGCCCTGCCCTGGTCACTGAAGTGGCAAGCGCGCTGCAGCAAATGAAGCTTGCAAGTTCACGTTGATTGCTGGCGCTCAGTCCTTGAAATACACCAGCTGGTGCGTGCTCGCCAGCAATTGGCCTTCAGGACTCCAAAGTTCGCCGGTCTGGTCAAAGTAGCCATGGCGGTAGTTGAGCGCCTTGGCCACGCCCAGCACATGGCGTGTGCCCACCTGCGCCAGCAAAGCGCTATCGGCATGAAAGTAGGTGGTGAGGGACACCGTCCCGATCATGGCCCGGCGGCGGCGGCGGATGTAGATGCGCGGGAAAAAACTGTCGCTGATGGCTGCCAAAGAAGCAAAGTCCAGTGCCCGCTCAGGCTCGTCGCGCAACCACAAGGTCGAGCGCGAGTGGCTTTGCTCCTGCTCGTCAAAGGCGCTGGGAAATGCGCCTTCGACAAAACGCATGTCGTAGCGCTGCGGCCAAGCGGGCATCCCTTTGACCGGCATGCGGGTCACCGCATCGGGGGCAGGCATGTTGGCTGGCATCACCGCCTCGACAGCCGACCAAGTCTCGCGTCGCACGGCAAACACCGCCGTGGCGGTCGCCACCACGCCGCCCGCTTGGTGCGCCTCGATGATCCAGTGCTGGGTGGAGCGGTTGGTGCGCACAGGCCTCACCACAAAACGGATCTCCCCATCGGCCACCGGGGCCGCAAAGTTCACGGTCAGGGCCACGGGGTCGCCCAATCGGTCCGGGTGCAGCAAAGCTGACTGCAGCAACTGCGCAGCGGTCGTGCCGCCAAAAGGGCCGATCATGTTGGCGTAAGCAGGGTGGGTCGCGCCCGTGAATTCGTGGGGCGCCGTGGCGCGCAGGTCGAGCGCTTCGTCGAGGGGGTGCATGCGGTCGGTGCGGTCGTTCTGGGGCGTGATCATGCGTCCAATGATAGGAGCGCTGGGGCGTCTCACACT
>NZ_CALBEX010000280.1 GCF_937889215.1 uncultured Limnohabitans sp. | reverse complement strand
ATGCCTGGCGGCTGGCCTTCACCCACCCGATCACGGGGGCGGCCATAGATTTAACCGCCCCTCTGCCTGCAGACATGGCCCAAGCCCAGCAACTTTTGGGCCTCAGTTACAATAGTTTTCCTTGAAATAGGCGGTGGGCTGTGCGTTCACCGATCCTTCTGCGGTTCTGGCCAGGCCAACCGCACTTCGAGCGGAGGCATGCACGGCATGTTCTGCATCCACGCCGTGAGGCGTTTTTTTCCGAAAGATCGACACCATGAATACGGCGCAAGCCAAGCGTGTCCTGGAAACGGCACTGCTCACAGCAGGCCAGCCTTTGTCATTGCGCGACCTTCGCGTTTTATTTGACGATGAACTCGGGGCCGACACCCTGCGGCTCATGCTGCAAGACCTGGAACTGGAATGGGCCACCAAAGGCCTGGAGCTGACGCATGTCGCCAGTGGCTGGCGGTTTCAAAGCCGCCCAGAACTGCGCCTTTACCTCGACCGCCTGCACCCTGAAAAACCACCCAAGTACACCCGTGCTGTATTGGAAACGCTGGCCATCATTGCCTACCGCCAGCCCGTCACGCGCGGGGATATGGAAGACATTCGGGGCGTGACGATTGGCTCACAGATCCTCAAACAGCTGGAGGACCGCGGCTGGGTCGAGGTGATTGGTCACCGCGAAACCGTCGGCCGCCCCAGTTTGTTTGCCACCACGCGGCAGTTTTTGGACGACCTGGGCTTGGGCTCGCTCGACCAATTGCCGCTGTTGTCCCAAGTTGACACACAAGTCACTGCTTTGGCGGACCTGCTCGAAGAGCCCCCCGCCCAAGCCAGCCTGTCGCTGGACGAAGCCATGGCCGAATTGCCCCCAACGGGCGTCGCCGAGGCAGGCTCCGCTGCCGACTCTGCTGCCGATATGTCCCCTGCCCACCCGCCAGAAGTGGACCCTGCCAACCCCCTGAACGGTGAAGAACCCCAGACATGAACGATTTCCCCAAAGACGCATCACCAGCCTCGGCCAGTGTGTATGCCGCCCGCAAAGCTGGCGTCAGCGCTGCCCCTGAAGCGCCAACGCCTTACAAGGCGATTGTGTTGGCCGATGTGGTGTCGGGCCAATTTGACGAAGAAGAAGCCAGCGAAGCCGTAGCCTTGGACTTGGGCAAACGCGTGTTGGCCCCCCAAGCCGATTCGCCCAAGTTGCACAAAGTGTTGGCCCAAGCCGGCATGGGCTCGCGCCTGGAGATGGAAAAGCTCATCACCGAAGGCCGCATCGCCGTGAACAACGAGCCTGCTCATGTGGGCCAGCGGGTGCAATACGGCGACCAAATCAAGGTCGACGGCAAGCCGATCCGCATCCGCATCGACCCGCCCCCCGCCCGTGTGATCGCCTACCACAAGCCCGCTGGTGAGATCGTCAGCCACGACGACCCGCAAAACCGCCCGTCGGTGTTTCGCAAGCTGCCGCGCCTGCAAAACGGCAAATGGCAGTCGGTGGGGCGTCTGGACCTGAACACCGAAGGCTTGTTGCTGTTCACCAGCTCGGGCGAGCTGGCCAACCAACTCATGCACCCGCGCTTTGGTCTGGAGCGCGAATATGCCGTGCGTGTGCTCGGCGCACTGAGCAAAGACGAAAAGCAAAAACTGCTGGACGGCGTCATGCTTGACGACGGT
>NZ_CALBEX010000279.1 GCF_937889215.1 uncultured Limnohabitans sp. | reverse complement strand
GTCAGATGAAGCTGCCGGATCAGGCCTGAGTAAAAAATGATTTTTCCACCCGGCATACAGAACGCATTGAGTTCGTTGCTGTTGATCATGTTGACTTCCCATTTCCAATCAGGCGCGTCGGAACGAAAAATTTTTGTTTGCGGTTCAAGTCTCTGGGCAATGGCACGAAGGCGCCGGAGAATGGAAGCATCGGTATTGAGGGTGCCTTTTGCAGCGGCTTCGGAAGTCAACTTGCTGTAACTTTGTGCCGCCATCTGTTCGAGCTGCTGGGACGAAACCAGAAGGAGCTGTTTACGGTCCGTGCCGACCGCACCACCGCTGGTGGTGGTTTGACATCCACCGAGTGTCAGCGCTGCAAGCAACAGCGATAGAAGGGAAAGGCGACGCAAATGAGTCACGGTGATCTTATTGACACTGATGACCATCTTTGGGTGGCTCAAGCCTTTTTGGCCCAGGACGCGCACCAGCCCTTGGCCGCCACATTCTTGCCGGCAAACAGAGGGCATCCACCTGCGACATCGCCTGCCTTGCCTTGGTACAACGCGCAATTGCTGCAAGCACTGCCAGACACGTAGTTTTTGAATTTCACCTTGTCCGCTTGGGTGGCATCGTCCACATAGCCAAGTGTTACGGCTTGGGTGTCGCCCTTTTCGACCATTGGAAGATTCATGGTCGTCGTTAATGGTGCTTGTGCTGGTGCGACCGCGGGTGCCTGACTTGGGGCGGGCGTGGTCGCCATCGGTGCAACCGGTGGTTCGACTTTGGGCGAGCACGCAGCTAACAGTGCAAGACCGGCAAAGGGCGTGATTTCGATAAAGCGTCTGCGTGTTGGCGTTTGCATTTGAGGGTTTCTTGTCTGGAGTGGTTTGTCGTTAGGGTGCCGAGGTGCAATTGCCCGCCAACCGACTGACAAGTTGAAGTTGAGCGATGCGCGTACACATATTGCTTTAGCAGTGACTTCGTATCTGTGCGATGGTGCACAAAGCTCACCGAAGTCACGGAAGACAGCAAAGGCAGCAATTCAAGCCTTACACGGCACCTCGCTCTCGATACCGACAATCGATGGACTGGTTCAGAAATATTTCATGAACGTCTGCAAATGGCCGGCGCAAAACACAAGCCCCAGCCCAGAGATGTCCGCTACCAGCGGCGACTTTCAAAGGCGGATATCTGGAGTGCAGAGAGAGCAGGCCACACTCAACCAGCGTGGAATTTCTGGTCGGCGAGCGCGGGCAACTGCCTGAATAAAACAAACACAACGCGTGACAGCGACAAGCTGTGGACTTATTCAGCGTTGCCATAAAACGCCACTGACTGATCAAGTTGAAGAAAACAATTCCCGATATCGGGCAGGCGGAACGCCCATGCGGCGGTTGAACTCTCTTGTCAGATGCGCTTGGTCAGAGTAACCACAAACAAAACCAATTTCTGCAATCGCCATCTCAGACTCCAAGAGGTACCAACCAGCCAATCGAAAACGCACATCAGACTGAATGCGCTGGTAGCTGAGGCTTTCCGCTGCCAGTGTTCGCTGAAAAGTCCGACTGGGCATTCCCAAAGCCGCTGCCGCAACACCAACCGACACAAGTTCAGGCAAACATCTGGCCACATGGTCCCCAACAGCGCATGCAAACTGCGACCATGTTGGCGGCGCTACCTGCGCCCAAGAAACGGGCAGGCTCAAATCCAGGCCTTTTTCCTCGGTATCTTGCCAAGTCAATAACCAAGTGTGTGTCTGGCACTGTTGTACACACTGCAAAACCTGAGTTGAATCTGGGCTCGGGTACAGCTCCATATCGGCAGCAGTCGCTTTGATCGCATGGAGGCCGTTCGCCTCCAACAAGGCACACAAGACGCCGCACACCACCAAGTCCTCTGCCGCCAAAGGGGCTGGGCCATTGTCTTTGTGTGCATGCTTCACCCGCGCAAAAGTCGGCGTGAGGCCCTGCCATTGGATTCGGTGTTTTGAATGGATGTAGCGCTCAAGGCGCTGCCACCGTACAAACAAAGAAGTGGCGCTGCGCCCTGCAGTGAGTGCCAGATGGGTCGGGTCCATCGCCAGTTTGTGCAAGCCTCTTCCAAGCAGAGGCAAAACGGCAAAGCCTGCTTGCTCGACGGCTGATTGCACAACCTCTCGTTTCAAATCCAAAGGAACGGTCGCCTGAGTCAATTGATCGGCCACTTCAGGCAAGCGAAGGCCCAGGCCCGACATGCCCTGAAGCAGTACACGCACCATGACGCTACTGGCAAAATCTTCGTTTCTTGGTTTGATCAAGATGTCTCTTTCAGATGGCTTTGAAGCACCCTAGGTTCAAGTGGCAATTGTCTCAGTCGCCATCCTGTCGCTGCCCGAACTGCATTGGCAATCGCAGCTCCTGCGGCCACGATGGCCGTTTCGCCGGCCCCCGAAGGCGGCTCGCCATGATCGACCAGATGGACAGAAAGGCGAGGCAGTTGGGTCATGCGTGGAATCGGCGATTCTCCAAAGTTTCTGGCTTCAACCGACCAACTTTCAACCAACACCATACCCAACCCCCAGACCAAATTACCCTCGCACTGAGCCCGAACCTGATCAGGATTGATAACTTTGCCGCAGTCGTGTGCACAGTGCATGTGGACCACGCGAACCTCGCCGCTGGCTGGATCGACCAACACATCGGCAACGACCGCCGCGAAACTGGTTTTCTTGTAAATACCGCAGGCCACACCACGGCCATGAAGCAATCCTTTGGCAGGCGTCGAAACCGGGGGAGCACTGGCGACAGCCTCTTCCAGCACACGCTTGAGACGAGGTTCCTCGATGTGCTGCAGGCGAAATTCAATCGGATCAAGACCCGCCACACTTGCACACTCGTCCATTGCAGATTCAATGACAAAAGCGTTCGGTCCAGCACCTAATCCTCGCCAAGGGCCTGTGTGGACAGGCAGTCGAACCAGGTCAAACCCGGTTCGCTTGGCTTGTGCTCTGTAGGGGAATGTCGCACCACGCGCCACACCGTCGTCACCGATGAAATCGGTGATTTTTTGCATCCAAGCGGGCACCACAGCGCCTGTAAAAAGGATGTGGCTGCTGGCAAAATCGTGAGACCAATGGATCAGACGACCCTCTTGGAGTCGTGCACGAATCCGGTGGCTGGATGGTGGACGGTGAAAGGCCTGCATCAACTCCTGCGCACGGGTCCATTGCACTTTGACTGGCTGCTTGAGTTCATGCGCCAGCACGGCTGCTTCAAGTTCGACAGTGCTGATGGTTTTCCCTCCAAAGGCACCACCCACGCGACAACCATGGACCAGCACCTTGTCCTCTGCCAAGCCCAGTCGGCGACAAACCACATCGCGCTGATAAAAAACGTCCTGAGAGCCCACCCACATTTCAAGTCGACCATCCGCATTCATTTGAGCCACAGCAGCGCGAGGTTCAATGGCCGCATGCGCTGCAATCGGCACATCGAACCTGAGGTCAATATCCCAGGGGCCCGTATGAACAGGATCGTTGTGGATGTACTTGTCACGTTTCGAACTGGCCGCCATCCGGCGATCGATGTCCATCGCTTCCCGAATGCTCTGCGTATCTGCCTGGCCCTGAAAAGACCAGCTTGCTTTTAATGCCTGCTCAATCATGTCGAGCGCTGCGGGGGTTTTTGCCACGATGGCTATGCCCTCGCTCGACGACATCTTGAGGAGTGGGCTTCGAACCAGGGCCACGAAGCCCTTGACTTGGCGTGCCGCCGCTTCGTCCATGGTCTGCAGGGTGGAAGCGATTTCAGGAGGAACAGGCGCACGAAGGACTCGGCCATAAACCATGCCGGTCAGGCGCACATCAATGGCATACAAAGGCTGGCCAGTCACCATCTCAAGCCCTTGTTCCAGCTGAGGGGCGCGCCCCACCCATTGCCCCTGGCCCGATAAAGAAAGTAATTGGTCTCTAGGGAATTCGATGGCTTCCAGCTTGCCCGAAACCTGCCCGCTCTTGATGGCCTGACGCAAAGTGGCACATGCCCTGGCCAATGGCAATGCAAATTCCATGATCGATTCGCTTCCGACGGTGGCACGGACACGATCAACGCTGTCCGTGTTGTGCAACCTGACTTGCAGTTGATCTGGACTGATGCCCAATTCGTCGCAGGCGATTTGCTTGAGCGCCGTGGCGATGTTTTGCCCCATTTCGACGCGCGGCACGGTCAACAGATAGTTTCCCGACCGATGGCTGATCCAGCTCAAACCTGATCGAGCGTCTGGTGACGGTCTTTTAGGGATCACCGGCAAATTGGCGCATCCAGGCAAAAAGGCCACACTGAGCACGGCACCCACACCACCGAGAAGGTGGCGACGATTGATTGTTGCAGTCATCGTCAGCTCCTCGCCATTTGTTGAATGGCGATGCGCACTCGGGGTTGAGTTCCACACCGACACAAGTGTCCCGCAAGCGCGTCGTCGATTTGGTCATCGCTTGGGCTCGGTGTCCGCTTGAGCAAAGCCACAGTGGCCATGATTTGACCGGACTGACAGTAGCCACATTGAGGGATGGCTGCACTGAGCCATTTTTCCTGCACTGGGTGCAGCTCACCCAATGGGGCCAGACCCTCCACAGTCAAGATGGCCTTGTCTACCGCTGATATGGCTGGGGTCAGGCAGCTTCTGACAGGCTCGCCGTTGACATGGACTGTGCAAGCACCACACAGTCCGGCCCCACAGCCAAACTTTGTGCCCACGAGCCCCAGGCCTTCGCGCAGCACATGGAGCAGCGAGTCTTCGCGCCATGGTTCAGGAACATCCATCCATTGATCGTTGACGCGCAGTTTCATGATCGGTCTTAAGTGAGTGAAGGTGTGGACACTCTACGCAAGACGCTCGTAGGGGTATTGAACATGCGCGCCAACCCCCTTCTGATCACGGCAGGCCAAGCCTACAGAAAACCTGCCAATCAGCCAAACACCTCGGTATCCACCTCGCTGTTGGCCTGCGCGTTGTAGCGATCTCCCGCCACGGTACGCTGGTTGATCAGGGCATCCAGGCGCGCCATCAAACCCGCATCCAGCCTCACATCCATCGCTGCCAGGTCATCCAGCAGGTGATCGACCGAAGTGGTGCCAGGGATCGGAATGATGTCCTCGCCTTGGTGCAGCAGCCAGGCCAGCGCCAACTGCGAAGGGCTGCAGCCGGCCTCTTGCGCGAGCGCGTCATAAGGGGGCAAGAGCTTGAGGTTGGCGGCGTAATTTTCGGGCGAGAAGCGCGGCATGCTGCGGCGAATGTCCTTGGCGTCGAAAGCGGTCACATCCAAAGCTGAGCCGCACAAAAAGCCCCGTGCCACCGGGCTGAAGGCCACAAAGGCCACGCCCAGTTCGCGGCAGGCCTGCAGCACCGCGATCTCGGGGTTGCGCGTCCACAGCGAATACTCGGTTTGCAGTGCCGCAATCGGGTGCACCGCGTGCGCTTTGCGCAGCGTGCTGGCCGACACCTCGGACAAACCAATCGTCTGGATTTTGCCTTGGCGCACCAGATCGCTCAGTGCGCCCACGCTGTCTTCGATGGGCACTTTCTTGTCCCACCGGTGCAGGTAATACAGGTCGATCACATCGGTCTGCAAGCGGCGCAGCGCATCTTCACAGGTTTTCTTGATCGTCTCGGGGCGGCCGTCGATGACGCGCACTTTGCTGCCATCGTTTTGCTCGACACCCTGCATGCCGCATTTGCTGGCCAGAGTGAAGCGGTTGCGGTGGGGCTTCATCACCTGGCCCACCAGCGTTTCGTTGGCCCCAAAGCCATACAGCGCGGCGGTGTCAAAAAAAGTCACGCCTTGGTCCAAGGCGGTGAGCAGCACACGCTCGCCCTGTTTGGCCGAGACGGGCGCGCCATAAGCATGGCTGAGGTTCATGCAGCCCAGGCCGATGGCGCTGACGGAAAAGTTGGCAAGTTGGCGATTTTTCATGCCCGTATCTTATCGGAGCGCAAGCCCGGCACTCGCTCGCACCTTAACAAGATTTGGACGCAGACGGGCACCAAGTCGCGCGAGGGCTGAAGAGACCGTTAACATGCAGGGCTTCAGCTCAAAAGCTCTGTAAATACCTGCCCCACATGAACCACCCCACCTCTGTTGAGCCCAAACGCCAAGGCCTGTCTCGCGTGTTGCACGCTTTTACCTACTCAGTCGAGGGCTTGCGTGCCGGTTGGCACGAACCGGCTTTTCGGCAAGAGGCCATTTTGGCGGTGCTGATCTTGCCCGGCGCTTGGTGGCTCGGCCAAAGCTGGACCGAAGTGGTCTTGCTGGTCGGCGTCGTGGTGGCGGTGCTGGTGGTGGAGTTGCTCAACACCGCCGTTGAATCGGCCATTGACCGCGTAGGGCCGGAGTGGCATGCCCTGTCCAAGCGGTCCAAGGACATGGGCAGCGCCGCCGTGTTGCTGAGCTTGCTGCTGTGCGGCGGCGTGTGGCTCAGCGCCCTTTGGCGCTGGTTGGCTGCCTGACGGGTCCGCTTTCCGGGCGACTTTTGTGCGGCG
>NZ_CALBEX010000278.1 GCF_937889215.1 uncultured Limnohabitans sp. | reverse complement strand
ATCACGCCCTTGGGTCTGCCCGTGGTGCCGCTGGTGTAAAACAGCCACGCCAGATCATTGGCTTTTCGATCGGTGATCGGTGTTTCAGTCAGGGGTTCTGCGGGTTGCCAAAACGCATCGGCTTGGGGGCTGTCCACGTCCAGCACACGCGCCAAACCGCGCAATGGGTCGCCCGCATCGGTGGTGATGTCAGCCGTTACAAAAGCCCAGCTGGCTTGGGCGTTGTCAACGATCCATTGCGCTTCGCGCAGGTGCAGCTTGGCGTTGATGGGCACCACTACCAACCCAGCCCACCAAGCGGCGAACATCACTTCCAGGTAGCGCACATGGTTGCGCATGAACAGCGCCACCCGGTCCCCTGGCTGCAAGCCAGCGGCCTGAAATTGCCGTGCCAGATGCTGGCAGCGTTGCGCCCATTGGCCATGGGTGGCGACCCCCTGTGTGCCTTTGAAGATGGCGGGTTGCTCGGGTGCCATGCGGGCTTGGCGTTGCAGCAAGTGGGCGATGTTCAAGTCGTGCTCCAGCAATAGTGGATCGCATTGTGTCCCTTGGCGTTGGGCCGGGCTGTCTCTGGCAGGTCTTGACGCGGCGTTGGCCTGGCTGGCTTGGGTCGTGGGGATGAGTTCGCAGGGTGCGCAGGGACAGGCTTTTTGACGCCTCCGATGTGGCTCTGTGACGGCCCCCGTGACAGCTCAGTCACGGCGCAGCAGCAGTCGCAAATCTGGGCCGATGCGATCGACCGCATGGAAGCGCAGCTTCACCGCCCCACTCAGTTCGGTCAGAGCCGGCAAGTTGGCCATGCCCTGGCCGGGGCCCAGCAGCTGGGGGGCGAGATAAACCAGGCATTCATCCACCAACCCTTCGCGCAGGAAGGAGCCGTTGAGCTTGTGCCCGGCCTCCACATGCAATTCGTTGATTTCGCGTTGTGCCAAATCACGCAGCATGGCCGCGAGGTCCACCTTGCCGCCGGGGCCGGGCATCTGGATCGGTGTGACGCCACGAGCGATGAGCGCTGCGCGTTTGTGAGCGTGTTGTGCGTCCAGGGGATCGGTGGCGTGGTAAATCCAGATCTGCCGGGCTTGGTCGCCTGCCCCCTGTGTGTCCAGCAGTTTGGCTGTCAGCGGCATGTCCAGGCGGCTGTCCACCACCACCAGATGGGGTTGGCGTGGCGCGGACAAGCCGCGCACGTTGAGTTGGGGGTCGTCTTCGAGCACCGTGCCGATGCCTGTGAGCACGGCGCAGGCGCGGGCGCGCCAGGCATGGCCATCGCTGCGGGCTTCGGGGCCGGTGATCCATTGGCTCTGACCGTTTTGCAGCGCTGTTTGGCCATCGAGCGAGGTGGCCACCTTCATGCGCACCCAAGGCAAGCCGCTTTCCATCCTGCGGAAGAAACCGATGTTCAGCTCGCGGGCCTGCGTGGCCAAGTCACTGGACGGTGCCAGCGTTTCGGTGTCGACCCCCGCGTGCACTAAACGTGCCATGCCAAGGCCCGCCACTTTCGGGTTGGGATCGGTCATGGCGGACACCACGCGGCCAATGCCGGCTGCGGCCAGTGCATCACAGCAAGGCCCGGTGCGCCCGTGGTGGGCGCAGGGCTCGAGCGTGACCCACGCGGTGGCGCCTTGCACGCTGTGGCCGCGTGCAGCTGCATCGCGCAGGGCCATGATTTCCGCATGCGGGCCGCCAGCGCGTTGGGTGTGGCCCTGGCCCAGTACCGTGCCATCGGCGGCGGTGATGACACAACCCACGCGGGGGTTGGGCGAGGTCAGCCACAAAGCCTGGGCGGCCAGTGCCAGGGCGAGTCGCATGGGGTGTTCAGAAACAATCACGGCAAAAATTCATCAGCATCAGATCCGGGCAAGGATACGCCAACCCAGACAGGCACCCGATCGCGGCTGCCGTGCAAAACCATTTGCCCCATGCGCGGACGGGTCTGCGCCCCGTTCCCGTTTTGTGGTGGCGCTTGTGCCCGACCCAGCGCGGGCCATTGCACTTGCACTTGGATGTCGTCCAGGGCCAAGCCGGGGCGCGAGCGCAATTGGCTGGTCAGGGTGTAGACCGTGCCTTGCAGCGTGATCAATTGGTTCATCTCGCACACGGCCCGGGCCGATTGCAAGCAGTCCATGGCATCGGCGGCCAAGGTGGTGGCCAGCGTGTGTTGCCGAGTGTCGCTGGCCGTTTGCAGGGCGTGCAAGGTCAAGCGGGTGGCCCCGGCCAGGCCAATGCCCAGCACAGCCGAGGCCACCAGCGCTTCTAGCAAAGCCATGCCCCGTGTGCCTGCGCCATGCTGCCTCAAACGCTGTGGCCTTTGCCGACGGGCCGCTCCATTCACGGTGCGCCCTCGCGCCAACTGCCGGCCACCCGCTGGACTCGGGTCGCGTCCATGCCCGCTGGCCAGTCGACTTGGTAGGCGTGGCGAGCGAAAGTGTGGGCCTGGATGCGGCTTGCGCCTTGTAACTCGGGCAAGCCCGACTCCACCACCAATTGCCCTTCGATCAGGCCTGCATGCCATGCCCGGACTTTTTGGTCTAAACACTGCGATTGCAGCACCACCGTGCCCACAATGTGCACGCCGCTGGCCATGTGCGGGCATCGCAGCGCGCAGGCAGAAGCCGAAAAAACCAAGAGCACAGGCGCATCGACCGTGCCCAAGCTTTGAGTCCAAGTGCTTGGGCTGTCTACCCAGTAAACAGTGCGCGCGGGTTGGCTCTGGGCGTGCAGGCCTTGGCTTTCTTGCGCGTCAGACCATGCCTTCACTTGCGCGGGCGTGATGTCGCCGAGCACGTTTTGCCATGCCCGTGCCGTGCAACTGTCGCGCACCAAAGCCCTGGACGGGCCTGTCAAGGCCCCGCCGCCTGGCAAGTGTTCGGGCAAAAACGCCAAGCAGCTGCGCCGCTCTTCGCTGGACACCACACCATCGCCATTGGGATCGGGCAACCACACGCTGTGGACGGCAGCGCCTGTGGCCTGGCCGTTGCAGGCGACGCCCTTTTCGCTGAGCGGACAGAGCGTGACCGAGGCACTTGCAGCCGGGCCCGCGCAACCGTTGACCACCAAGGCTGCGCTGCTGGCGTCAGGGGGCGCGCGGGCCACGGTGGGCACAAAGACGCTGGCCTGAACCTGTGCCCGACTGTTGGCATCGGCCAAGCTGGCGCTGGCGAACAACTCGGCGACATGGGGCGAGGCGACGACATCGCGTGCCACCAGCAGCTTCAGCACTGCGCCAGGCATGGCCGGGTGAGCCGGGGGAGCCAAGGCGCTGCACTGCCACTGTGCGCCCGTGTGGCCTGCAGGGCAGGGCTGTTGTGCGTGTGCTGGCCCAAAAAACGCGCTGTCAGGGTGGTTCGCGTAGGCCTGCGCCAGCGTGGCTCGCCCCCAGGCCAGAGCCGCTTCGGCGGCCAGGCGAGCCTGCGTGGCATGGTGTTGGTTGTTGCTGGCCAGGCGATCGGTCAAGACGCTGCGTGTGCTGTAAAAAGCCGCCAAACTGGCCAGCAGAACCAGGCTGATCGTCACCAGCAAGGTGATGGCTCCGCTTTGTGCGTGTTGCGGGTGTTTCATGGCGCTGCACCGCACGCGGTTGGCCAGGGCGACGCAGTCACGTCGTTGCGCAGGGCCACGGTTTGCGATAGGCGCAGCTGCCGTGAAGGGTCACGCGGCCATTCGGCGCTTAGCTGCACCGTCACCCAACGTGCCAGCCAGGGGCCGCGCAGCTCGCAATGCAGTTGCCAGGTCAAACCGATCATTTTCAGGCTGCCCGCATCGGTCAGGTCGGTCCACACCTCGGGAACGCAGGCGGTGCGCACCTGCAGTTCTTGGTCGCGCAGACGAAAGCCTGTGCATTCGTTGTTGTCCAGCAAGCCATTTTGGTTGCGGTCGCGACCGAAGTCGATGCGCTGGTCTTGGATCACCAGCGCGCCTGCACCGCCACAAAATGCGTCCTCACATTGCTTGGCTGATCGCAGCCGCCAGGCTTGCCCTGAGCCCTGTGCCTGCCGAAGTTCCTGTGCCAAGGTGTCCAACGCGGCGCGCAGGTCGTGGTGCAAATGGATGTCTTGCAAGGCCCATCGATGCCCCTGCAGTTGCTGCGCCAGCATTTGGCTGGCAGCGGCCAGCACCACCAGACCCAAGCCCATGCCGACCAGCAAACCCACCAGGGTTTCACCCTTTTGGCCTAAGCGTGTGCACCCCTGAGGGTGGCCGCACCGGTGCGGGCGGGGCAGGGGGCTTAACCGATCGACGGGGCAGTTCATGGGGTTGTCACTGCCGCCAGCAGCGTGCCGGATCCGTCGCCAAATCGCTGCCGCTGCTCAGCACCACGCTGGCCGTGTGCAGCAGCTGCAAGCGCATCGGCCGGCAAGCCGTGTCGGCCGACTGCGCACCCACCGGGCTGGCGCTCAAGGTGTAGCCATCCGCTGTGGCGCTCTCGATTTGGATTTGGTAATGCCCAGCGGGTGACCTGTCGCTTTGCCAGCCGAGGCTGCTCAGCTCGGTGGCATGGCTGTCGTGGGTGCTGCGCCAGCGTGCTTGGTCGAGTTGCAATTGTTGCAGCGCGCTTTGTGCATCGATGCGCCGGGCCTGGCGCTGCTGGGCATGGAAGGCGGGCAAAGCCACAGCGGCCAGCACGGCCATCAGGGCCAAGCTGACCAGCAGCTCGCTCAAAGTCCAGCCCAACATGTCGATGCGGGCCGGCGCAATGGGGGTGGCACGAGGCATGCGCATGACCGACTCCTTGAGATGAGCTGGTATTGTGAATACTTAATAATGACTTGTACAGGTGCGCACTGGGATGCAAGGCAAACCCAACACCCCCCAAGGGTGCACCCCACAAGGCCAGCACAGGAGAGACGGCATGCCAAGCTTTTTAGACAAGACGGCCCATGGCTTCACTTTGCTAGAAGCCTTGGTGGTGATGGCCTTGCTGGGCACGCTGATGGCATTGGCTGCTCCCGGGTTGACGGGTGTGCGTCAGAAGCACCAAATGCAAAGCCAGGCGGAACAACTGCAGAGCAGCTTGATGCTGGCCCGCTCAGAGGCTTTGCGACGCCAGCAGCGGGTGACCGTGTGCGTGCGTGGTGAACGAGAAGACTGCGCGACCAGCGGCACTTGGGCGCAAGGCTGGGTGATGTTTGTGGATGGCAATGACAATGCGCTGCGTGAGCCCGAAGAAAAGGTTTTACAGGCGCATGCTGCTTTGCCTTCTTTTTTGTCGCTGCAAGGCAATGCTCGGGTGGACCGCTATGTCTCTTATGGTCCCGGGGGCCGCAGTCAAAGCAAGTCGGGTGCATTTCAGGCCGGCACCCTGACCCTGTGTGGGTCAGGCCAAGCGGTGGTCTGGCAGGTGGTGATCAACGCGGTGGGTAAGCCCCGCTTGGAAAAGGCAGAGCGCTCAGCTCTTTCAAACTGCTGAGTTGTTCAGCTTTGCACTTCGTCCACCAGCGTCTTGAAGGCGTCGATGTCTTCAAAGTTGCGGTACACGCTGGCAAAGCGCACATAGGCCACTTTGTCGAGCTTTTTCAACTCGCGCATGACCAACTCGCCAATACTGTGTGAGGCCACCTCTCGTACCCCCAGATTGAGCAGCATTTCTTCAATGCGCTCAATCGCACCATCCACTTGCTCGGTGCTCACGGGGCGTTTGCGCAAGGCCAAGTTCAGGCTGGCACGCAATTTATCGCGTTGGTAGTCGATGCGGCGGCCATCTTTTTTCACGATGGCCGGAAAGTGGACTTCAGGCTTTTCGTAGGTGGTGAAGCGCTTTTCGCAAGCACCACATTGACGCCGTCGGCGAATGAAATCCCCGTCTTCGGCCAGGCGTGTCTCCACCACCTGGGTTTCGAGGTGACCGCAAAACGGGCATTTCATCGCGCGGGCCGATCAGCCGTAGACCGGGAAGCGGCTGGTCAGCGCGTGCACTTTGGCGCGCACCGCAGCCAGGTTGGCTTCGTCCGTGGGGTTGTCCAGCACGTCAGCGATCAGGTGGGCCGTGGCGCGGGCTTCCTCGTCCTTGAAACCACGGGTGGTCATGGCGGGGGTGCCGATGCGCACGCCGCTGGTCACAAACGGTTTTTCAGGGTCGTTCGGGATGGCGTTTTTGTTGATGGTCATGTGGGCGCTGCCCAAAGCGGCTTCGGCCACTTTGCCGGTGATGCCCTTGGCCCGAAGATCGACCAGCATGACGTGGCTTTGGGTGCCGCCGCTGACGATGCGCAGGCCGCGTTGGGTCAAGTTTTCGGCAATGATTTGCGCGTTCTTGATCACCTGGGCTTGGTAGGCCTTGAACTCAGGTGCCATGGCTTCTTTGAAAGCCACGGCCTTGGCTGCAATCACATGCATCAGCGGGCCGCCTTGCAGGCCGGGGAAGATGGCGCTGTTGATGGCTTTTTCGTGCTCGGCCTTCATCAAGATGATGCCGCCGCGCGGGCCGCGCAAGCTCTTGTGGGTGGTGGAGGTCACCACATCGGCGTGCGGCACGGGGTTGGGGTACACGCCTGCAGCG
>NZ_CALBEX010000277.1 GCF_937889215.1 uncultured Limnohabitans sp. | reverse complement strand
ATGTCGGCAAACGACCGGGTCAATCCGCCCAGCTCGTCTTTGCCTTGCAGGGCCAACTTGGGCCGCAGATCGCCTGCAGCCACTTGGCGCATGCCGTGTGCTAGCAGCAACAAAGGCCGGGCCAGTTGCTTGCCCAACAACACCGCCAACAAAATGGCACCCAATACGGCCAGGAACAAGCTGAGTGTGAGTGTGCCGATGTACATGCGCCGCAAACCTTCTCGCGCCAAGGCTCGCTCTTGGTATTCACGGTAGGCCGCTTGCACCTCCAGCGCGTTGTTGACCAAGGCGGGCGACAGTTCTTGGATCACTTGCAACAGACGCCGTTCTTCGTTGAATGCCAAGCTCCACTGCGGTATCGGCACCAAGACCTTGATGCGGCCTGTGCCCCCATCGGTCGCGGCTTCGTCGAGCCCCTCGATCCAGGCCAGTTGGCCGCTTTGACGCGCTTGGCGCAATTGCTGCACGCTGGGACGATCAGAACGGATCTGAAAGCGCGAAGGCCCTGCGCTGGCCACCATTTGGCCGTTGTGCGTCCAGATGGCCACATCACTGGCACCCAGTTGGGTCCTGATTTTTTCAGCCGCCAAGCCCGGGTTGATTTCGCTGCTTTCTGCGAAATTGGCCGCCGCTGCTTTGGCTTGCTTGTTCAGGTCTTCACTCAATGTGTCCAAAGTGGCACGGCCCAGGTTCAAGCCCGCCACCAACGCTGCCTCGACCTTCACATCAAACCAGCTTTCAATAGAGCGGGAGACGAATTGGTAAGACACCACGTAAATCATCAAGCCGGGCACCACGCCGACCAAGGCAAAAATACCTGCCAGCTTGACCAGCAGGCGGGAGCCAAACTGCCCCCTGCGCAGACTCAGCAGCAAGCGCACCATGCCCCACAAAATGGTGATCAACAAGCCACTGGCTACCACTGCGTTGGTCAGCACCAGCCATTCATAGTTTTCGTTGTAGCGCTCCCGGTTGCCTGTGGCTTGGGTCATCAGCACCAGCAAACCGATGCCGATCACCGCCACGCTCAGCACCCCAACCAACATCAGCCATCGGCTGGCACGCGAGGGCAACTCGGTGTAGTTGTCGCGACTGAGCTTGCGCCATTGCATGTCAGCGCACCTGGACCGTGTTGAGTCGCAATGATTGGTTCACCTGCAAGTTCCAATCGACCTGATTGCCCGCAGCGATTTGAAATGGACGCGGCAGCTGCGACACGTCGAGCTTGAAGGCGTACCGAATGTGTTGACGTGCTTCGGCGTCCAGGTTTTGCAGGTCGGCAATTTTCCATGCCGACTGGCGGCGGATCACGTTAAGGGCTTCGCCCAAAGTTTCAAAATTTTGTGAAATGCTGCCCGCCAAGCCTGTGAGGGAAATCGGCTCACTCGACACATTCAATCGCCAACGCCGCGTCAGTGGTTGGAAGGCCAATCGGTAATAGCGACTGGCGGAGCCTACTTTTTTATCGGTCCAGTACCACCGGTCCTGAAACACCTCAACATCGGCCACAAAATGCACCGCCAGGCCCTTGATGAGTGCGTCCTCGACCGCCGGACCCAACGCCAGCGACAGCTGTGCCGTCAGCACCAAGGCCTTTTCTTGGTACGCTGGGTTCAGCTCGATCAACTCGACCGACGACGTCTGGGCCCACGCACAGCTCAAGCCCAGCAAACCAATGCTCAAGAGCCGGACGAGCGGTCGTCCAAGCTCAAGCCCGATTTTTTTCCAGCAGTGCGTAATAAAAGCCGTCATGTTCACCCAATGCATTGTCCTCGACTGGCAGGCCCTTGGGTATCTGTCCGGGTATCAAATGCCCCGGGGAGGACAGCAATTGCGCATCGATGTTGCGCTGAAGGAACGCTTGAACCGTTCTGTCCCCTTCCGACTTGAAGACCGAGCATGTGCAATACAGCAACCGACCGCCTGGCGCCAACAAGGGCCAAAGGGCTTTGAGCAGTTGCGCCTGAATGCGGCCCAATTGCTCGCTGTCGGTAGGTCTGCGTAACCAACGCACGTCTGGGTGTCTGCGCACAATGCCCGAAGCGGTGCACGGGGCATCGAGCAAGATGGCATCGAACAACTGTCCGTCCCACCAGGTCTGAGGCTGCCCGGCATCAGCGGCCCGGACTTCGGCCTGAACGCCCAAACGTTGCAAATTTTGATCAATGCGCTGGCAGCGTGTGGCGTCCACATCCAGCGCCAGCACTTTGGCTTGCGGATAACACGCGAGAAGATGTCCGGTTTTGCCACCCGGGGCCGCGCAGGCGTCCAAGATGCGCCAAGGCTGATCGGCTGGGCGCCCATGTAACAAGAGCGGGGCGGCCAATTGCGCAGCAGCATCTTGCACCGACACCTGGCCCTGCGCAAACCCGGGCAATTGGTGCACAGGCACGGCTTTGTCGAGTTGCAGCCCAGAGGCTCCTACAGCCGTCCCCGCCAAGCCCATGGCCTGCAGTCGGGCTTGGTAGTCGGCAACCGTCTGGTGTTGTCGGTCCACCCGCAACGTCATGGGGGCGGGCTTTTGGGCCATGGCCAACAAATCTGGCCATGCTTGTGGGTACTCGTCTTGCAAGCGTTCTATCCACCACAGGGGGTGGTTCCATTGCGCTTGCAAGTCACGGTCAGTGAGGGCCACCAAATTCCCGCGCTCGCGCATGAAGCGCCGCAAGCAGGCGTTGATGAAGCCGCTTTGTGCTTGCGTTTGTCGGTGTTGGCGCGCCGCCTCAACCGCTTGGTTGACCAAGGTGTGCACCGGATAGGGCGCCGCTTCATCTTGCCAGCCCAAGGCCAAGGCGGTGCACAGCAAGGCGTCAGCTGCAGGGGGCGGGGCCTTCTTGGCCAACAACGCACGCAAAGCCATGGCGCGTCCCAACTGCCGCATGACCTGGAAACTCAGCGACTGCACACCCGGACGCAACGCGGCTGGAATGCCCTCCAGCTCACTGGTCAACGATCGCCCTGCTCGCACCGCCTGAACCACCGTGGCCGTGACTTGCAGCAGTTGCCACAACGGGGCTGACGAGGCAGCAATGGGCGCGATGGATTGTGCAGACGGGTTCATCATGGGGGCTTGGATTGGTTGGGATCAGTTCGCCGCGGCGGTCAAGTCCATGCGCATCGCAGGCTTGAAGTTGAGCCGCTTGGCCAACCACGATGCTGGCCGCATGTTCAGCGCATCGTTGTAGGCACTGACAGCGACATGGTAGGGAATCATCGCCGCGGGCAGGGTTTGACGCATCCTGTTGAGGGCGATTTCCAGATCCGGGCGCAAAGCGTCATGCACTTCTTGTTGCAACAGTCTGATTTCACTGACCAACTGAAGGTGCTGGCTGATCACCTGTTTTTGAACGGCTTCGTCCAAGGGCTGCATTCTGGCTTGCAACAGCGCTTCCAGCATCTGGTCGCTGGCCATTTGCACAACTTGCAATTCTGGGGCACCGGCCTCGCCGAGCAGCGTTTGACGGGCCGCCAAACCGCCTTGCAGGCGCACCAGCAACCTCAACCACACGGCGTCCACACTGCCCCACTGGCGAATCACTTCTGCGCGCAATCGCACCAAACGGTTGTGTGCCCCCACCGACCAAAACAACACCAAGGTCAGCACGCCACAAAAAATCAGTGCACCCATGTTGCTCCACCCTTTTTGGCCATTTCCAGAATAAAACAGCCCCTGACCACATGGCGGTACAGGGGCTGAATGGGCTCACCGCACAGGCGGTGAGTTCATCGCTCAGGCGGCTTCGCCAGCGTCTGTGACGGTGTCTTCAGCCGTGTCACCGGCCAGATCCGCTGCTTCCGCATCGGCAATGGCGCGGCGCTCAGCGTCGTCCATGGCGTCCTTGACAGCACGGGCTTTGTGATAAGCCAAGCCTGTACCAGCAGGGATCAGACGACCCACGATCACGTTCTCTTTCAAGCCACGCAACTCGTCGCGTTTGCCCATGATGGCCGCTTCGGTCAACACGCGGGTCGTTTCCTGGAAGGAAGCGGCCGAGATGAACGAGTCGGTCGACAAGGAGGCCTTGGTGATGCCCAGCAACAAGTTGCTGAAGGTCGCGGGGATCTTGCCATCGCGCTGCAAAGCGTCGTTGGTGTTGAGCATTTCGGAGCGCTCCACCTGCTCACCAGAGATGTAGCTGGAGTCACCGATGTTCTCAACCACCACGCGGCGCAGCATCTGACGAACAATCACTTCGATGTGCTTGTCGTTGATCTTCACGCCTTGCAAGCGGTAAACGTCCTGCACTTCGTCGACGATGTAGCGTGCCAGCTCTTCGATGCCCAAGAGGCGCAAGATGTCTTGTGGGTCGGCAGGGCCGTCCACAATGCTCTCGCCCTTGTTGACCACTTGGCCTTCGTGCACCAGGATGTTCTTTTCCTTGGGGATCAGTTCATCCCAGACCTTGCCGTCAGGGTCGGTGATCTGCAAGCGGACCTTGCCTTTGGTCTCTTTACCAAACGACACGGTACCGGTGATCTCGGCCAGCATGCCCTTGTCTTTGGGTGTACGGGCTTCGAACAGTTCGGCCACGCGGGGCAAACCGCCGGTGATGTCTCGGGTCTTCTGACCTTCCACAGGGATACGTGCCAAGACTTCGCCTGGACCCACATCCATGCCGTCGCGCACCTGGATCAGCGAACCGATCTGGAAGCCAATGGTCACCGAGTGGTCGGTGCCGGGGATCTTGACTTCTTTGCCAGCCGCATCGATCAATTTGACCTGTGGACGGATGACCTTGGCAGCACCACGGCGCTTGGGGTCAATGACCACCAATGTGGACAAGCCGGTCACTTCGTCGAGCTGCTTAGCCACAGTCAGGCCTTCTTCCACGTTCTCGAACTTCACGGTACCTGCGTACTCGGTGATGATCGGACGGGTCAGCGGATCCCAGTTGGCCAAGATGGCGCCGGCCTTGATGGTCTGGTCGGCCTTGACTGCCAGGATCGCGCCGTAAGGCACTTTGTGACGTTCACGCTCGCGGCCATGCTCAGTGATGACGATCTCGCCAGAACGCGAAATCACCACCAACTCGCCTTTGCTGTTCGTCACATAACGCATGGTGGCATTGAAGCCGATGGCGCCGTTGGACTTGGCTTCCACGCTGGAGGCCACAGCGGCGCGCGAAGCTGCACCACCGATGTGGAAGGTCCGCATGGTCAGCTGGGTGCCGGGTTCGCCAATCGACTGGGCGGCGATTACACCGACCGCTTCGCCGTTGTTAACCAGACCGCCACGGCCCAGATCGCGGCCATAGCACTTGGCGCACAAGCCGAAACGTGTGGCGCAAGTCAGTGCGGTGCGCACTTTGACTTCGTCAACGCCGGCGGCTTCGAGTTCGTCGAGCATGTCTTCGTCGAGCAAAACGCCCGCTTCGGCCAGCACCGCACGGTTTTCAGGGTGCAAGACGTCTTCGACGACGGTGCGGCCCAAGATACGGTCACGCAGCGATTCGATCACTTCACCACCTTCGACGATGGCGCGCATCAACGAGCCGTCGGCGGTGCCGCAATCGAGCTCGGTGACGACCAAGTCTTGGGTCACGTCGACCAGACGACGGGTCAGGTAACCCGAGTTGGCGGTCTTCAAAGCCGTGTCGGCCAAGCCTTTACGTGCACCGTGTGTCGAGATGAAGTACTGCAACACGTTCAGACCTTCACGGAAGTTCGCCGTGATGGGGGTCTCGATGATCGAGCCGTCGGGCTTGGCCATCAGACCACGCATACCGGCCAACTGGCGAATCTGCGCTGCAGAACCACGGGCACCGGAGTCGGCCATCATGTAAATCGAGTTGAACGATTCATGATCGACTTCGTTGCCATGGCGGTCAATGGTCTTCTCTTTGCGGAGTTGGTCCATCATCACCTTGGAAACGACGTCACCGGCCTTGCCCCAGATGTCCACGACTTTGTTGTAGCGCTCGCCAGCAGTCACCAGACCGGAGACGTATTGCTGCTCGATGTCTTTGACTTCTTTTTCGGCCGCTTCAATGATGGCGGGCTTCTCAGGCGGCACCAACATGTCGTCAATGCCAATCGAGATACCGGCGCGCGTGGCCAGACGGAAGCCGTTTTGCAACAGCTTGTCGGCGAACACCACGGTTTCTTTCAGACCGCACTTGCGGAAAGACGTGTTGATCAGCTTGGAGATTTCCTTCTTCTTCAGCGCCTTGTTCAGGTTGCTGAAAGGCAGGCCCTTGGGCAGGATCTCGGACAGCAAGGCACGGCCCACGGTGGTTTCCACCATGGACACGGACGAGGTGAATTCCCCGGTCGCTTTGTCCTTGGTCCACTCGGTCATGCGCACATTGATCTTGGCAGTCAACTCCACAGCGTCGGCGTCCAAGGCGCGCTGCACTTCACCGATGTCGGAGAAGAGCAAGCCTTCGCCCTTGGCGTTGATGCGGTCACGCGTGGCGTAGTACAAGCCCAGCACCACGTCTTGAGATGGCACGATGGAAGGCTCGCCCGATGCAGGGAACAAGATGTTGTTGGAGG
>NZ_CALBEX010000276.1 GCF_937889215.1 uncultured Limnohabitans sp. | reverse complement strand
CATGGTCTGCATGCCGTAGCAAATGCCCAAGACCGGCACGCCCAACTCAAACACCGCATCGGGCGCTTTGTCGTCCACCTCATACACACTGGCGTGGCTGCCCGACAGGATCACGCCCTTGAGGTTGCCGTCTTTGGCGTATTCGCGCACCCAGTCGCTGCTCACATCGCAGGGATGGACTTCGCAAAACACATGTGCTTCGCGCACACGGCGGGCGATGAGCTGGGTGACTTGCGAGCCGAAGTCGAGGATCAGGATCTTGGAATGCTGCATGGCAGGCGTCGTTCTTTGAGAAATGAAAAGGCGTCTGGGGTGCAGACGCCTTGGTGATCAAATGCAGATTTTACTCAGCCCGGTAGTTAGGCGCTTCTTTGGTGATCTGCACGTCGTGCACATGGCTTTCGCGAATACCCGCAGCGGTGATTTCCACAAACTGAGATTCGTTGTGCATGGCCTCAATCGTCGCGCAGCCGCAGTAGCCCATGCTGGCGCGCAAGCCACCCGCCATTTGGTAAATGATGGACACCACCGAGCCTTTGTAAGGCACACGGCCTTCAATGCCTTCGGGCACCAGCTTGTCGGCATTCGGGTTGCCGGTGCTGGACTCTTGAAAGTAACGGTCGGCACTGCCCTGCTGCATGGCGCCAATCGAGCCCATGCCGCGATAGCTCTTGTAGCTGCGGCCTTGGAACAGCACGATTTCGCCGGGCGATTCTTCGGTGCCCGCAAACATGCCGCCCATCATCACCGTGCCTGCGCCGGCAGCGATGGCTTTGGCGATGTCGCCGCTGTAACGGATACCGCCGTCAGCGATCAAAGGCACTCCTGTGCCTTTGAGGGCTGTGGCCACAGAGTCCACCGCCATGATTTGTGGTACGCCCACACCCGCCACGATGCGGGTGGTGCAGATCGATCCAGGCCCAATGCCCACTTTCACCGCGTCGGCACCCGCTTCGACAAGTGCCAAAGCGGCTGCGCCCGTGGCGATGTTGCCGCCAATGACTTCAATATGCGGGTAGTTTTGCTTGACCCAGCGCACGCGGTCGAGCACGCCTTTGCTGTGGCCGTGGGCGGTGTCGACCACGATGGCGTCCACACCCGCACGGGCCAGTGCTTCCACGCGCTCTTCGGTGCCCTCGCCCACGCCCACGGCCGCGCCCACGCGCAGTTTGCCAGCGCCATCACGAGCCGCATTGGGAAAGTTGAGTTGTTTGGTGATGTCTTTGACGGTGATCAGGCCCTTGAGTTCAAAAGCGTCGTTGATGACCAGCAAGCGCTCAAGCTTGTGTTTGTTGAGCAGGTGCTTGGCTTGCTCGGGCGTGGTGCCCTCGGGCACGGTGATCAGGCGCTCGCGCGGGGTCATGATTTCGCTGACCTTTTGGTCGTAGCGGGTCTCAAAGCGCAAATCGCGTCCGGTGACAATGCCCACCACTTGGCGGCCGTCGCAGACCGGAAAGCCCGACACACCCAGCTCGTCGCTCAAGGCCATGACCTGGCGCACGGTGGTGTCGGGGGTGATGACCACCGGGTCGCGCAGCACGCCCGATTCGTAGCGCTTGACCTTGGCCACTTGAGCGGCTTGTTCTTGTGCCGTGAGGTTTTTGTGCACGATGCCGATGCCGCCTTCTTGCGCGATGGCAATGGCCAAACGGGCTTCGGTCACGGTGTCCATGGCGGCAGACACCAGGGGCAGGTTCAGGCGGATATTTCGGGTGAATTGCGTCGCAAGAGACGTGTCCTTGGGCAGGACTTGGGAGTACGCGGGGACGAGGAGAACGTCGTCAAAAGTCAGGGCTTTACCGAGTAGGCGCATAAGCTAAGGCTCCAAAAAATGGATTGTACCCGTGCCACCCAAGGGATTTCCCTGCAAGGCCCTCAAGCGTTTTGGTAATGCAGCACTTTGAGTGATTTTTCGGGGTCGATGTCGGCAAATGCGGCCGGGTTGGCCAAGCGCTCGACAAAACGCAAAGAAGGGGCGGCCTCGGCCACTTGCGCGTGTAAGAAAGCGCTGTCCAGTTCAGGCGCGTTCAGGCACAGCAGCACATGGCCCTGCGGCTCCAACAGATCGGGCAAGCGGCGGATGAGTTTGACGTAGTCCTTGGTCGCAATGAAGCTGCCCTTTTGGTAGCTGGGCGGGTCGATCACGATCACGCCGTACGGCCCCATTTTGTTGATCTTGCCCCAAGTCTTGAAGATGTCGTGGCCCAAAAATCGGGCCTTGGGCGGCAAATCGTTCAGGCGGTGGTTTTGCTGGCCCACCGCCAGCGCGCCCTGGCTCATGTCCAGATTGACCACTTGGGCGGCCCCGCCTTGCAAGGCCACCACCGAAAACGCGCAGGTGTAGGCAAACAGGTTGAGGATGTTTTCGTGTTGGGCGTGGTTTTTCAGCCACTCGCGCCCTACGGCCATGTCGAGAAACAAACCGTGGTTTTGACCGCGCATCACATGCACCAGGTACTTGGCGCCCTGCTCGGTCACCACATGCGTCTCCGGCACGCGGCCCGCCATGAGGCGAGTTTGTGCTTCCCCTTGCGCACGGCTTTGGAACACCCAGTTCAGCGGTTCACCGGGGGCCAGGGTTTGCCAGCGCTGCGCCAAAGCTTGATGGCAGATGGCCAGTTCGTCTTCGCTCACCGGTTTGAAGCTGGTCAAAACCCACACGGGGGCCAGCCAGTCGAGCGTCCAATGCTCGCAGCCGGGGTGCAAACCGCCCCGGCCGTGAAACACCCGATGGGCATCGCCTGTGCGTTGCATCTGGCCGATGGCGTTCAGTAGGGCTTGCATGGTGATGGGGATGCCTGTGGTCAATAACCGGCTGCCGAGCCGCTTTTGCGGTTGGCAAAGAGGCCCGTGCGGCCTTTGCCCTGGCGCTTGAAGCGCTGTCGGCGTGCCACCATCGGGTCCACCTTCAGGGGGCGGCACAGCTCAACGCGATCACCTTCTTGCACTGGGTGCGTCCAAGCCACTTTGCGGCCCCAAATGGCGGGTTGCATCACATGAAGGGCTTCCTGAAGGACCGCATCCGCGTTCAGGCCTTTCGCAACGCCTTGGTCAAGCACCGCTTGCACGGTACTGCCTGGGGGCACCAGCACAGCCATTTCATGCACATGGCGTGGTGCCAGGCTCCAGCACAGCGTGACCGACACCATCGGCTCAGCCATAAACCGCTTCAGCACGCTTGACGAAAGCATCGACCAAGCTGGCGGCGATCTTGTCGAACACCGGCCCGACCAAAGCGGCCAGTGTTTTGCTGGAAAAACCATACTGCAAATCCAACTCGACCTTGCATGCGCGTTGCGAGCCATCGCCCACGGGAGTGAAGCGCCACATGCCGCTGAGGTTGGAGAAAGGGCCTTGGACCAAGCTCATGCCGACCGAACGGCCTTCTTCGTGCTCGTTGCGGGTGGTGAAGGTTTGCTGAATGCCACCCAGGCTGATGCCCACCTCGGCCACCATGCCATGGGCGTCTTTTTCGAGCACACGGGCTTTGTCGCACCAGGGCAAAAACTCTGGGTAATGGTCCACGTCGGTGACGAGGCGAAACATTTCCTCTGGCGAGTACCAGATCAGAACGGACTTGTGGATATTCTTCATACAATGCTGCGATTGTAGTTTTTCACCACGCCTCTTTGCTTGCATCCGGACTGCTGGCACTTGCGAACGGCCAGGCCGTCCTTATTTGCACCTCATGGCCACCACCAAAAAATCCCCTTCTGCACCCGTATTTGCCAAGATCGCCGAGAACAAAAAAGCGTCGTTTGACTACTTTTTTGAAGAGCGCTACGAGGCAGGCATGGTGTTGGAAGGCTGGGAGGTCAAGGCCATCCGCGAAGGCAAGGTGCAACTGACCGATGGCTATGTGGTCATCCGCAATGGCGAGTTGTTCATCATTGGTTGCCTGATCAACCCGCTCAAAACCGCGTCCACCCACATCAACCCCGAAGCCGCACGCACGCGCAAATTGTTGCTGAACAAAGAAGAGATCAAGCGCCTGATCGGCAAGATTGAACAAAAGGGCTACACCCTGGTGCCCATCAACTTGCATTGGAAGTCAGGCAAAGTGAAATGCGACATTGCGCTGGCCAAAGGCAAGGCCGAGCATGACAAGCGCGACACCATCAAGGACCGTGAAGGCAAGCGCGAGGTAGAGCGGGCCATGAAAAGCCGCCACCGCGACCGCTGACCAGCTGACGTGGACTTGCCCAAAAAGGGGGGGCAGCGTCGGACCTGAAGGCCCGACAAGTCACGCCAAGTCGCGCAACGGGTGGTGGTCCGAGGGCCAAGGGCTCGCAAAGAAACGCGCCGCCTCCGACAAGTCCACATCTTCCACACGGGCCGGTTTCCATTGGGGGCTGTGGTCCTTGTCAATGGCCAAGGCCCGAATGCCTTCCACCGTGTCACTGTCACCCACAGCACGCAGGTGGAAACAGTGGTGCACCATGTCGCGCTCCATGCGCAAGTCATCGGCCAAACTCATTTGGCGGGCGCGGCGAATTTGCTCCAGCACCACATGCAGCATCAAGGGTGAACGGTGACGCAAAGCATGGGCCGTTTTTTGACTCCACTCGTCCGACTCTGACTCTAAACGGGTCAGCATGTCGGCAACATTCTGCAAACCAAAAACTTCGTCGATTTGGGGCTGGGGCGTGAGCTTTTCGGGCAACATGGCACCGGCCTGCGCCAAGACCCAGCGCTCCACCGATTCGGCGTTCTCAAAGGGGCTGCTGATCAAGGTTTGCCAGATGGGCTCCAGCATGCCACTGGGCAGCGCGATGTCGGCGAGCTTGGCTGCCACCGCCTGGGCACCACCAATCATCTGTCCCGTCAGGCCCAAGTATTCACCCAGTCGCCCCGGGCAACGGCTCAGAAAATAACCGCCGCCCACGTCCGGAAACAGACCGATGTTGGTTTCTGGCATGGCCATTTTGGTGCGCTCGGTCACCACCCGCACGCTGGCGCCTTGGCTGATGCCCATGCCGCCGCCCATGACGATGCCGTCCATGAACGCGATGTAGGGTTTGCTGTAAGTGTGGATCAAGTGGTTAAGGCGGTACTCTTCGGTGAAAAAGTCACCCAAAGACGCGTCGCCAGCATGGGCGGCTTGGTGGAAAAACCGAATGTCACCGCCAGCGCAGAAAGCGCCAAATGGGCCTTCTTTGCCGGTGCCTCGCACCGCCACGGCCAGCACTTGCGGGTTGTCTTGCCAGTCCAGCAAGGCCTGCGTCAGAGCCCGCACCATGTCGAGTGACAAGGCGTTGAGCGCTTTAGGGCGGTTGAGGGTGATACAGCCGATGCGGCCTTCGATTTGTGCGATGACATCAGACATTGTTTTGTCTCCAGCCTAACCATTGGTTCATGAGCAAAGCCCCCAAGACCAGGGAGCCGCCCAACAATACGCTCATTTGTGGCGCTTCGTTGGCACCCCACCAAGCCAAGGCGATGCCAAACACCACTTCGAGCATGCCAAGCAAAGAAACTTCGGGAGCTTGGAGTACTCGGGCACAAATGACCGACAAAACGCAGGGGATGGCCAATTGAAA
>NZ_CALBEX010000275.1 GCF_937889215.1 uncultured Limnohabitans sp. | reverse complement strand
TCAGACCGAAGCTGGGGGCCTACTATCACCTGTGCCTCAAGATTAGATCGAATCAAGACATAGAACCAAAGATACCGAAAGCGCCGACCTGAAGTTCCATTGAGTCAAATTTGCGAAGTACTCAAGAATGAATTCCCGTACTTTTCCCGTACAAGCAATAAAAAAGCACCGGGCGTTTCCGCTAAGTGCTTGATTTTCCTACCGAATTTGGTAGGCGCGACTAGATTCGAACTAGCGACCCCCACCATGTCAAGGTGGTGCTCTAACCAACTGAGCTACGCGCCTGCTGATCCTTGAATTATAGCCATAAAAAACACCTTTTCGGGGCGCGTTTCAATAAGACGTGTTTAGCGCCTTCGCGCCGCCCTCACCCCTTTGACGCCGCGCACGGTGCCCAGCACTTTGTGCAGGCTGACCGCATCGCCGATCTCCACCGTGAAGGTCATCCAAGCGGTGCCCTTCACGGACTGGGTCTGCACACCGATCACGTTCATCTTTTCTTTGGCAAACACCTCGGAGATGTCGCGCAACAGGCCTTGCCGGTCAAAGGCCTCCACCGCCACGTCCACCGGGTAGACTGAGGCATCGGGGCCTTTGTGCTCGCCCCAGCGCACCTCGATCACGCGCTCGCCGTGGCGTGCGGCCAGCTCGCGGAAATTGCTGCAGTCCTGGCGGTGAATGCTCACACCCTTGCCGCGTGTCACAAAGCCACCAATCGCATCGGGCGGTGCGGGTTTGCAGCAGCGCGAGAGCTGTGTGAGCAAGGAATCTACCCCCACCACCAACACGCCCGAGGGTGATGGGCGGGCCGCTCCTTTGAACTTTTTGTGCAGGTATGCGTCGCCTTCTGGCTCTGGCTCTGGCGGGTTGAGCAACACCTCAATGTTGCGCAGCGAATACTCGTCTTTGCCCACCACCTCGAACAAGCCTTCGGCCGACTTGAAGCCCAGCTGGCTGGCCAGGTCTTCCAAGCGGATCGCGGTGCGACCCATGCGCTGCAGGAATTTTTCGACCGCCTCGCGCCCACGGGCCACGGTTTCGGCCATGACTTGGGCGTTGAACCAGGCGCGCACTTTTGCCCGCGCACGAGGACTCGCCAAAAAGCCCAACTCGGGGTTGAGCCAGTCGCGTGACGGGCCGCCCTCCTTGATGGCGGTGATTTCCACCGTCTGGCCGTTGGCCAGTGGGGTGCTCAGGGGCACCATG
Source organism: uncultured Limnohabitans sp. (assembly GCF_937889215.1). Lineage (GTDB taxonomy): Bacteria > Pseudomonadota > Gammaproteobacteria > Burkholderiales > Burkholderiaceae_C > Limnohabitans_A. The sequence goes on along the minus strand of NZ_CALBEX010000275.1, from coordinate 3,865 downwards.
GCCCCATCCACCTTGGCCCCCCGACAACGGTGGCCCAGGTTGGTGTGCACGGTGTAGGCAAAGTCGATGGGCGTGGCGCCTTGCGGCAACTCCACCACGGCGGCTTCAGGGGTCAACACATAGATGCGGTCGTCAAACAGGCCATTGCCGGTGGCATTGGCTTGAGCCGCCCCGGACAGGTCGCGCTCCCAGGCCAACAGCTGGCGCAACACAGCAATTTTGGTGTCGTATTCGCTGGTGGCCGACACCCCGGTGTAGCCTTTGGCACCGGCTTCCTTGTAGGCCCAATGGGCCGCCACACCGTGCTCGGCATGGTCGTGCATGGCTTGGGTTCGGATTTGCACCTCGATCGGGCCGCCATCGGCATCGCGCACCACGGTGTGCAGCGACTGGTAGCCGTTGGCTTTGGGCTTGGCGATGTAATCGTCAAACTCCTGGGCAATCGGCGCAAAGTGCTCGTGCACCCAGCTGAGCACTTGGTAACAATCGGCCACGCTGGGCACCACCACGCGCAGCGCCCGGATGTCGAACACGCGCTCAAAAGGCAACGACTTGCCACGCATCTTGCGCACAATGCTGTAGATGTGTTTGGGCCGCCCCTCCACGATGGCAGCAATGCCTTGGCTGGCCAGCGCTTGCTGCAAACGCTCGCGCAACGCGACCATGTAGCGCTCACGTTCGGTGCGTTTTTCATCCAGCTGCAGGGCAATGGTTTTGTAGGTGACGGGCTCCAAAAAGCGAAACGACAGGTCTTCCATCTCCCATTTGATCTGCCAGATGCCCAAGCGATTGGCCAGTGGCGCAAACACCTGCAAAGACTCGCTGGCCAAAACAGGCGGAACCGGCAGTTTGGTGGCAGCGTAATGGCGAAGGGTTTGCAAACGCGACGCCAGGCGCAGCATGACCACCCGCAAATCGCGGCTAAAAGCCAACAGCATCTTGCGCACGTTTTCGGTCTGGATGCGGGGGCTCAGCGGGGTGTTGTCTGGCCCCTGGGTGCTGGACTCGGCCGCGCGGGACAAGCGCTGCACATGCACCAATTGGTTGGTTTGCAGCGCCAGTTGCGCCAACTGCGGCCCGAAGGCCTTGGTCATCACGTCTTCGGGTTTGTTCAGGTGCGGGCAGGCGTAAACCAAATAACTGGCCGCCTGCATGGCCACCGAACCGTCAATGCCGGCCAAGATGGCGGCCACCGCATCGGCATGCACCAAGATGTTCTCCCCCGTGTCCAGCGTTTCGTCGGCGATCAAGGGCAGCGCAAAGGTGCGGGCCTTGGCCAGGATGTCCGCGTGTTCGGCAGCATCGGCGGTGGCCCGCATGACTGGCGGCAACTCAACGGCCTGCGCCTGCGGCGCATGCAAGCGGCCCGGTGCAGAAACCGGACTGGCCGCATGGCTGGAAGTGGGGCCGACCATGCGTTCAGACGCCCAATAAAAATTGAGTCACCGGGGCGATCTGATCGTCGCCAGTCAAGGTCGGGGCATGGCCGAACCCCGGCCAAGTCAGCAGCTGGGCGCGGGGGCCGCGCTGCGTCATGGCGGTGGCTGTTTCAGGGGTTAAAAGGTCTGAGTCCTGGCCCCGAATGAGCAGCGTTTGCGCATGGATTTGGTCGTACAAAGCCCACAAAGTGGCTTCTCCGGCCACAGCATCATCGGGCGTCATGGCGCGCAGCGGCACGCCAATGGCCGGGTCGTAATGCAAGGTCAAGGCACCGTCCGTCCCCGCTCGCGTCATGGGCCCAGACAGCTCGCGCCAAACGTCGGCGGGCACCGGGCCAAAGCCTTGCGACAGGGCCCACAAAGCGGCAGCTGCCTCGTCCAGATCGCGAAATTGCCCATAGTGCCCCACATAGGCTTGCATGCGCTGCACCGAACCCCAGGCGATGGCTGGGCCCACGTCATTGAGCACCAAGCTGCGAATCGCCACCGGCATGGGCAAGCCAGGCTGCCCAGCCAGCACCATGCCGATCAATCCGCCCATGCTGGTGCCCACCCAGTCGAGTGTTTGCATGGGCGCTGCGTTGCCGGATGTGGCAACGATTTGGGCGTTCACTTGGGCCAGCATGGCCAGCATGTCGGCGGCATATTGCGGCAACTGGTAAGCCCCGGCATCGCTCAGCCAATCGCTTTGGCCTCGCCCCACCACATCGGGGCAAATCACTTGCAAAGGCTCGGTGCTGCTTGCCAGCAGCGCGCGGGCCAAGCGGTCAAAATCGCGGCCCTGGCGCGTCAGGCCATGCACGCACACCACCACATGCCGAGCATCCGCAGGGCCCCAACGCCAGTAAGCCATGCGGTGTTGCCCTTCAGGATGCGGGCAAAGCACAAACTCGGGGTGGGGCTGAAGGGGCAAAGCGGCGGCAGAGTGGGTGTTCATGACAATCGGAAACAATCTGAGGGCAGCGCCGCCAAAACAAGACATGGGCAGCGCGATAATGGACTTTTGAACATCCTAATTCATCTTTCGGAGTGAAAATCATGTTGCAAGGTAAAACAGCGTTGGTCACAGGCTCAACCAGCGGCATCGGACTGGGCATCGCCAAATCTTTGGCCAAACAAGGTGCCAACATCGTGCTCAATGGCTTTGGCGATGCCGAAGGCCCCCAGGCAGAAATTGCCGCCTTGGGCGTGAAAGTGGCCTACCACGGTGCCGACATGAGCCAAGCCTCTGAGATTGAGGCCATGATGCAGTTCGCCGCCGACACCTTTGGCCGCGTCGACATTCTGGTCAACAACGCCGGTATCCAGCATGTGGCCAAGATCGAAGACTTCCCCATCGAGCGCTGGGACGCCATCATCGCCATCAACCTCTCCAGCGCCTTCCACGCCACCCGCCTGGCCCTGCCCGCCATGAAGGCCGCCAACTGGGGCCGCATCATCAACGTTGCATCCATCCATGGATTGGTGGGCTCGGCCGAAAAGTCGGCCTATGTCGCCGCCAAGCACGGCGTGGTGGGCCTGACCAAAGTCACCGCCCTGGAAAACGCCACCACCGGCGTGACCTGCAACGCCATTTGCCCCGGCTGGGTGCTGACCCCACTGGTGCAAAAACAGGTGGACGCCAAAGCCGTGGCCATGGGCTTGACCAATGAAGAGGCCAAAAAACTGTTGCTGCAAGAAAAAGAGCCTTCCATGCAGTTCACCACCCCAGAAGAATTGGGCGAACTGGCGGTGTTTTTCTGCTCAGCCGCAGGCAACAACGTGCGCGGTGTGGCCTGGAACATGGACGGCGGCTGGACCGCCCAATAAAGCCATGAGCAACTCCCCCCGTTTGGACAAAATTGTCATCGTCGACGACGATGCCCGCATCCGCGACCTGTTGCGCCGATTTCTATCGCAAGAAGGCTTTGACGTCTTGCTGGCCGAAGACGGCCGCGCCCTTGATCGCATCTTGCAGCGCGAAACCGTGGACCTGCTGGTGCTCGATTTGATGCTGCCTGGCGAAGACGGCCTGAGCATTTGCAAGCGCTTGCGGGCCACGGGCGTAAAAACCCCCGTGATCATGCTGACCGCCAAAGGCGAGGATGTGGACCGCATCAACGGCCTCGAAATCGGTGCCGACGATTACCTGGGTAAACCGTTCAACCCCCGCGAGTTGCTGGCCCGCATCCATGCGGTGCTGCGCCGCAGGCCCGTCAGCGAATTGCCGGGCTCCCCTTCGGCCGAAGAAGAGGTCATCACCTTTGGGCACTTCAAGCTCGATTTGAGGGCACGCTCGCTCACCAAAGACGGTGCAGACATGGCCCTGACCACGGGTGAATTTGCCATGCTCAAAGCTTTGGCCAGGCACCCCAGGCAATCGCTGACGCGCGACAAACTGGCGCAGCTGGCGCGTGGGCGCGAATTTGAACCCTTTGACCGCAGCC
>NZ_CALBEX010000274.1 GCF_937889215.1 uncultured Limnohabitans sp. | reverse complement strand
GGTTGAAATGAGTGGGGTACTACCAAAGACCAAAGGACACCCTCGTCTGTGGACGCCGCTTGGCAGGCGGCATAGCCTGCATCTGCGCCGGGCCGGGCTTTGGGGTCGTCGCCCGGGCGCACCACCGGCAAGTCAAACAACACGGCAGCAGGCACGATGGGCACGCGGCCATAGCCGGTTTCAAAACCGATGCCCTGCTCATCGAGCCAGCGCACCACGCCCGTGGCGGCGTCCAGGCCAAAGGCGCTGCCGCCGCTCAGCACCACGGCATGCACTTTGTCGACCAGATTGGCTGGGTCCAGCAAATCGGTCTCGCGGGTGCCCGGGGCGGCCCCGCGCACGTCCACCGCGCCCACGGCACCACCGGGAGCCAAGACCACCGAGCAGCCCGTCAGCCGTTCACTCAGTGTGAAGTGACCGACCTGCAGGCCGGGGACATCCACAATCGAGCCCGCAAGGGATTTGGGGGCGCTGTTTACAATCGTTTGTGATGTCATTGAATACCCTGTTCATCGTTGCTCACAGCCCCAAGGATAGCGCGTGCCCCTGTTTGTTTTGAGACGGTTGCTGAGCTTTGTGCTGACCCTGCTGGCCACATCGATCGTGGTGTTTGCGGTGCTGGAGTTGCTGCCGGGCAATGCCGCGCAGGTTATTTTGGGCGAAACGGCCACGCCCGAGTCCATTGCCGCGATGGAAGAAAAATTGGGCCTGAACCAGCCCGCGGCCACCCGTTACCTAAGTTGGATGGGCGGCATGCTGCAGGGGCAGACGGGCCTGAGCATCTCTTACGACACCCCCACCGCCCAATTGATGGCCGAGCGCATGCAAGTCACGCTGCCGCTGGCCGTGATGGCCATGGGGCTCACGGTGGCGCTGGCGCTGGCGCTGGGCATTTACGCCGCTTCGCAGCAAAACAAGGCGGGTGATGTGGGCGTGATGACGCTCAGCCAACTGGGCTTGGCCCTGCCCAATTTCTGGCTGGCTATTCTTTTGATCTTGCTGTTCGCGGTACACCTGGAGTGGGTGAGCGCGGGCGGTTTCCCGGGCTGGTCCGAGGACGATGGCGGCGGGGTGGGCGAGGGCATCAAGGCCTTGCTTTTACCCGCCATGGCGCTGGCGGCGGTGCAAACGGCCATCTTGACGCGAGTCACCCGATCGGCCGTGCTCGACACTTTGCGCGAAGACTTTGTGCGCACCGCACGGGCCAAAGGCCTGTCACGCCGTCAGGTCCTGTGGGGCCATGTGCTGCGCAACGCCATGATCCCGGTGCTCACGGTGATGGGCTTGCAGTTCGGCAACCTGATCACCAGCGCCATCGTGATTGAAAACGTGTTTGTGCTGCCCGGCATTGGGCGGCTGATTTTTCAGGCCATTGCCAACCGCGACCTGATCGTGGTGCGCGATGTGGTCATGTTGCTGTCGGCGCTGGTCATCCTTATCAACTTTTGCATCGACGTGCTGTATGCGTGGATCGATCCACGATTGAAGGCAGGCCATGCCAAATAAGAACACTGTTTGGCGACGCGCTTTGCGACACCCGAGTTTTGTGGCGGGCGGTGCCATGGTGCTGCTGATGGTGCTGTGCGCGGTGCTCTCCATGTTTTGGTCCCCTTACCCGGTGGGCGACATCGACATTCCCAACAAACTGGCTTCGCCCAGCGCCGCGCATTGGCTGGGCACCGACAGCCTGGGGCGTGACATCGGTTCCTTGCTTTTGGTGGGCAGCCAAAACTCCTTGCTGGTGGGCTTCATTGCGGTGGGCATTGGCCTGGGTGTGGGCGTGCCTTTGGGCTTACTGGCCTCGGCGCGACGCGGCTGGGTGGAAGAGCTCATCATGCGGGCCTCGGATTTCACCTTTGCATTTCCGGCCTTGTTGTCGGCCATCATGCTCACGGCCATTTACGGGCCGGGTCTGGTAGTAAGCATTGTGGCGATTGGCATTTTCAACATCCCGGTTTTTGCCCGCATTTCGCGCGGCGCGGCCAACGCGGTCTGGGCGCGCGACTTCACCGCAGCTGCCCGAGCCGCAGGCCAGGGCCCGCTGGCCATCACACTCACGCATGTGCTGCCCAACATCGCCAGCGTGCTGATCGTGCAGGCCACCATCCAGTTCGCGATCGCCATCTTGGCCGAGGCGGCTTTGTCATATTTGGGCCTGGGCACGCAGCCGCCGCAACCCAGCTGGGGCCGCATGCTCAACGAAGCGCAGTCCCAGATGTTCCAAGCCCCCATGCTGGCGGTGTACCCGGGCGCGGCTATTGCGCTGGCGGTGCTGGGGCTGAATTTGCTGGGCGATGGATTGCGCGATGTGCTCGATCCTCGGCTGGCGCGGCAAAGGTGAACATGAACGATCGATCAAGCACCAAACCGTTGCTGCAAGTCGATGATTTGCGGGTGAGCCTGCCCACGGCCCGGGGTTGGGCACAAGCCCTGCGTGGCGTGTCTTGGCGCATGGAGCGGGGCCAGACGGTGGGCCTGATTGGTGAGAGCGGCAGCGGCAAATCGCTCACGGCTTTGGCCCTGATGGGCTTGCTGCCTGAACGCGCCCGCGTGAGCGGCTCCATTGCGCTGCAAGGCCAAGAGCTGGTGGGTCTGCCCGAGCCGCAGATGTGCCAGCTGCGCGGTGCCCGCATGGCGATGATTTTTCAGGAGCCGATGACGGCGCTCAACCCCTTGCACCCGATCTGGAAGCAGATTGCCGAGCCTTTGCGCCTGCACCAACACATGAGCGCCCGCGACGCCAAAGCCCGCGCCTTGCAACTGCTCGAACGGGTGCAGCTGCCCCGGGCGCGTGAGCGGCTTGACGCGTATCCGCATGAGTTGTCGGGCGGGCAACGCCAGCGCATCATGATCTCGATCGCGCTGGCCTGCAGCCCCGACCTGTTGATTGCAGACGAACCCACCACCGCGCTGGATGTGACGGTGCAAAAAGAAGTGTTGGCGCTCATCCAACAACTGGTTCGCGAAGACGGTATGGGCTTGCTCTTGATCAGCCACGATCTGGGCCTGATGCAGGACCAGGTGGACCGTGTGATGGTGATGTACGGTGGGGCGGTGGTCGAGAGTGCGGCCACGCCCGATTTGTTTGCGCATCGGGCGCATCCGTACACACGCGGTTTGTTTGCGGCGCGCCCGCGCTTGGGGCTGGCACGCGGTACCCGCTTGACCACGATTCCTGGCAGCGTGCCCGAGTTGATGGATTTTCCTGCGGGTTGTGCGTTTGCCGACCGCTGCAGTTTGGCTGTGGAAGATTGCCGCCAAACACCCCCGCAGGCCGAAAACATCGCACACGAAGCCGCTCGGGAAACGCCCCATGTGGTCAGTTGCCCGCGCTGGAGGCTGCCATGAGCGAGACGCCCACATCTGCGCCACTGCTGGAGGTGAAGCACTTGGGTCGGCGCTTTGCCTTGCCTCGCACGGGTTTGTTTCAACCCGCAGGCGCTTTGCAGGCTTTGTCGGACGTGAGCTTTACCTTGCCGCCGGGCAAAAGTGTGGGCATCGTGGGCGAATCGGGCTCGGGCAAGTCCACGCTGGCACGCTTGGTCATGGCACTGGACACACCCACCGAGGGGCAAGTGGTGTTCAGGGGTGTGAACGTGCACCAGACCCACGGGCAAGCCTTGCGGCAGTTGCGCAGCGGTTTTCAGATGGTGTTTCAAGACCCGTATGGCTCGCTGGACCCGCGTCAAAAAGTGCTGGCCATCGTGACCGAGCCGATCAAGACCTTGGTCGAACCTGCGGATGGTCGAACGGAGCTGCGCGACCGTGCTGCCTTGGCTTTGAGCGAGGTAGGCCTCAGAACCGCAGACCTCGACAAATACCCGCACGAGTTTTCGGGTGGGCAACGCCAGCGCATTGCGATTGCCCGCGCCTTGATCACCCACCCCGCCCTGATCGTGGCCGATGAGCCGGTCAGTGCGCTCGATGTGTCGGTGCAGGCGCAGGTGCTGAACCTGATGATGGACCTCCAAGACCGCTACGGCCTGAGTTATTTGTTTGTCAGCCACGACTTGGCGGTGGTCAATCTGATGTGCGACGATGTGCTGGTGTTGCAGTCGGGCCGTGTGGTCGAGCAAGGCCCGGCCGAACAGATTTTCAAGCAAGCCGAGCACCCTTACACTCGGGCTTTGTTGGCCGCTGTGCCAGGCCAGCCCCCTTCTTTTTTGACGCAGGAGTCCCCATGAAAAACGTCTCTTCCATGACCCGCCGCGCCCTCGCTTTGAGCTCCGCAGCCGTGTTGGTCGCCAGCTTGGTGGCTGCGCCTTTGCAAGCGCAAGCGCAGTCACGCAAAGACACCGTGACTTTGGGCATGATCCTGGAGCCGACCAGTTTGGATCCGACCATGGCTCCCGCCGCTGCCATTGGTGAGGTGGTGCACTACAACATCCTCGAAGGCCTGACCAAGATCAACGTCGATGGCCGAGTGACCCCCTTGCTGGCCGAGAGTTGGAAAATGGACGCCGACGGCAAGGCTTACACCTTCAAACTGCGCAAGGGCGTGAAGTTTTCCGATGGCGCAACTTTCGACTCGGCCGCTGTCAAATTCAGCTTTGAGCGGGCCAAAGACGCCAAGAGCACCAACAAGGCCAAGGGAGCGGTGTTCAACAACATCAGCCACATCTCTACCCCCGATGCGCACACCGTGGTGCTGGTGCTGACCAACCCGGACGGCAATTTCTTGTTCCGCATGGGCGAAAATACCGCTGTCATTCTTCATCCCAACAGCGCGGCCAATGCCGCCACCCAGCCTGTGGGCACCGGCCCTTACACATTGGAGCGCTGGGCCAAAGGCACGGCTGTGACCTTGTCCAAGTGGGATGGCTTTCGCGATGCCAACGCCATCAAGGTGAAGAAGGTCACCTTCCGCTTCATCAACGACTCGGCCGCCCAGGTGGCTGCCTTGTTGGCGGGCGACATCGACGGCATGCCGCGTTTCCAGTCGCCACAAAGCCTCAAGCGATTCCAGTCGGACAAGCGCTTTGTGGTCGAGCTGGGCAGCACAGCCGGCAAAGGCATCATGACCATCAACAACCGCAAAAAGCCGTTTGACGATGTGCGCGTGCGTCGCGCCCTGTCGCATGCGGTTGACAAAAAAGCCTTCATCGACGGCGTGTTTGAAGGCCTGGCCAAGCCCATTGGCAGCCACATGGCCCCCACCGATGCGGGCTATGTGGAGCTGAGCAATACCTACGCTTACGACCCTGAAAAAGCCAAGGCCCTGCTCAAGGAAGCCGGCGTGCAAACCCCACTGAACGTGACCTTGACCTTGCCCCCACCGCCCTATGCCCGCAAAGGCGGCGAAATCTTGGCCGCACAGCTGGCCAAGGTTGGCATTGTGGCCAAAATTGAAAACGTGGAATGGGCCCAATGGCTGGGCGGCACCTTCAAGGGCAACTTTGACCTGACGGTGATCAACCACGTCGAGCCACTGGACTACATGGCTTACGCCAACCCGCAGTATTACTGGGGTTACGACAGCAAGGCTTTCCGCGACTTGGCGGCCAAGCACGCGGCCACCACGGCAGCCAAAGACCGCACCCAGCTGTTTGGTGACATGCAGCGCATGATCGCCAAGGATGCGGTCAACGTGTTTTTGTTCAATCCGACCAACACGGCGGTGTACCGCAAAGGCCTCCAAGGCCTGTGGTCCAGCTCGCCGATTTTTGCCAACGACATGTCGGCTGTGTCTTGGCAATAAATTGAAGGGCAGCCCGAAAGTGCCCTCAAAAGCTTGCTATAATTCTATGCATGATGCGGCTGTAGCTCAGCTGGATAGAGTACTTGGCTACGAACCAAGGGGTCGTGG
>NZ_CALBEX010000273.1 GCF_937889215.1 uncultured Limnohabitans sp. | reverse complement strand
GGTGTCCCGCGTGGGCAGCTCGGCCCAGACCAAGGTCATCAAAGGCCAGTCCGGCGGTATCCGTACCGACTTGGCCCAGTACCGTGAATTGGCTGCGTTTGCGCAGTTCGCTTCCGATTTGGACGAGTCCACCCGCAAGCAGCTCGACCGTGGTGCCCGCGTGACCGAGTTGCTCAAGCAAGCCCAGTACAGCCCCTTGTCGATCAGCCTGATGGGTGCAAGCCTGTTTGCTGTGAACAAAGGCTTCATGGACGACATTGACGTTAAGAAGGTCTTGGCCTTTGAGCACGGCTTGCACGCTTACCTGAAAGATTCGTGCGCTGCTTTGCTGGCCAAGATCGAAAGCTCCAAAGCATTGGACAAAGAGGCAGAAGCCGAATTGAACACTGCCGTGGCCGCTTTCAAGAAAAGCTTTGCTTAATTTCTACCTGATCAAAAGGAGCCACTGATGGCATCGGGCAAGGAACTACGCACCAAGATCAAATCGGTGGAAAACACCAAGAAGATCACCAAGGCCATGGAGATGATTTCAGTCTCCAAAATGCGCAAAGCGCAGGAGCGTATGCGCATGGCCCGGCCTTACAGCGAGAAGATTCGCAACATTGCGACCCATCTTGGACAGGCCAACCCTGAATACGTGCACGCTTTCATGAAGCCAAACGACGGCAAGTCGGTGGGTTACATTGTGGTGACCACGGACAAAGGTTTGTGCGGTGGCTTGAACACCAACCTGCTGCGTGCCCTGACGGGCAAACTGCGGGAAACGCAGGCAGAAGGCAAGACGCCTTTGGCGGTCGCCATTGGTGGCAAGGGTTTGGGTTTCCTGAACCGTGTCAATGCCAAAGTGGTGTCACATGTGACGCACCTCGGCGACAAGCCCCATCTGGACAAGCTGATTGGCCCCGTCAAGGTGTTGCTCGATGCCTATGCGGCTGGTGAAGTGAGCGCTGTTTACCTGTGCTACAACAAGTTTGTCAGCACCATGGCGCAAGTGCCCACCATCGACCAGTTGCTGCCTTTGTCTTCAGCCAAAATGGCCGAAGAAACTAAAAATGCTGGCAACTCGCACGCATGGGACTACATCTACGAACCCGATGCCCAGTCGGTCATTGACGATTTGTTGATCCGTTATGTTGAAGCCTTGGCCTACCAGGCCGTGGCTGAAAACATGGCATCAGAGCATGCAGCACGGATGGTGGCCATGAAGGCCGCCACGGACAACGCTGGCAATGTGATTGGTGAGCTCAAGCTCGTCTACAACAAGACCCGTCAAGCCGCCATCACCAAAGAACTGTCGGAAATCGTCTCTGGCGCAGCCGCGATCAGCGGTTGATTCCCAGTTCAGCAAATTCAAATTATTTGGAGCGAAAAATGCAAGCCCAAGGAAAAATTGTTCAGTGTATTGGTGCCGTGGTGGACGTGGAATTTCCACGCAACCAAATGCCCAAAATTTATGATGCGCTCAAAATGGAAGGCTCCGCGCTGACCCTGGAAGTGCAGCAGCAACTCGGCGACGGCATCGTGCGCACCATTGCGCTCGGCTCTTCCGATGGTCTGCGCCGTGGTTTGATCGTGTCCAACACCGGCAATCCCATCACCGTGCCCGTAGGCAAAGCCACACTGGGCCGCATCATGGACGTGCTTGGCGCGCCCATCGACGAGCGTGGGCCTGTGAGCCAAGAGCTGACGGCTTCGATTCATCGCAAAGCGCCCGCTTACGATGAACTGAGCCCTTCGCAAGAACTGCTGGAAACCGGCATCAAAGTGATCGACTTGGTCTGCCCCTTCGCCAAAGGCGGTAAGGTCGGTTTGTTCGGTGGCGCCGGTGTGGGCAAGACCGTGAACATGATGGAACTCATCAACAACATCGCCAAGGCGCACAGCGGCTTGTCGGTGTTCGCTGGTGTGGGTGAGCGTACCCGTGAAGGCAACGACTTCTACCACGAGATGGCCGACTCCGGCGTGGTGAACCTCGAGAACCTGCCTGAGTCCAAAGTGGCCATGGTGTACGGTCAGATGAATGAGCCACCAGGCAACCGTTTGCGTGTCGCCTTGACCGGTCTGACCATTGCTGAATCCTTCCGTGACGAAGGCAAAGACGTGTTGTTCTTCGTGGACAACATCTACCGCTACACCTTGGCCGGTACCGAAGTGTCCGCCTTGTTGGGCC
>NZ_CALBEX010000272.1 GCF_937889215.1 uncultured Limnohabitans sp. | reverse complement strand
GGCCCGATGATGGACAGCAAAGCCGCCAGCAAGATCAAGGCCCCGCCGATCACGGTGCGGCTGTCCCAACTGGAGGCACCCAGTATGACGGAAGACACGCTGGCAAACAGCACTTCGGACAGCATGACCAGCGCCGTGGTGTGGGCGGCCAGACGGGCCGCGCCGTATTGCAGCGCCAGGTTGCCCAACAAAAAGGAGAAGCCCAGCAGGGCCACCAGGGGCAGCCAGCTCCAAGCGGGGGCTCCACCAACGGCCACCACGCCGGTGGCCAAACCCAGCAGCGCTGCCAGCGTGGCCATGAGCGCGCCGCCGCCAAACATGGCCAGGGTGCGCGACGCGCTGGGCGCGTCTTTGAGCTTGAGCAGCAAGGCGTTGGTGATGGCAAAAGTCAGCCCGCTGCCAAGGGCCAGCACATCGGCCAGGCTCTCGGGCACAGGCCAGGGCGTGTCGGGGGTTTTGAGCACGATGAACAAACCGGCCAAGGCCAGCGCCAAGCGCAGCAAGGCCATGCCGGTGGGTTTTTCGCCCAAAAGCCACCACGCCACCAGCACAGACCAAGCGGGCATCAGGTAAAAAAGCAGCACCACGCGAACCACATCGCCCACGGTCACGGCCCAGTTGAAGCCCACATTGGTCAAGCCCGAGGCGATCAGCAGCCACCACAAGCCAGGGTGTTGTTGCCAACTGACCAGCTTTCCGCGTCCACCTACCCACAAGGCGAGGCATAGGAAAACAAAGCCATACACCAGCGCCGTGGCCCACAGCGGGTGCAAGCCCAAGGCTTCGAGTTGTTTGAATGGCCACCAGCAAACGCCCCAGACCAGGGCGTTGAAAAGGAGCCCGGTCACAGCCAGGCTTTTGGGAGACGTTGAGCCCATGCGCGGGCGACTTAAGACGCGTCGCCAGGCACTTTGGCAGCGGCCGCGGTGGTCTGCCGCTTACGCCACCAGCGCCAGATCAGCCAGACAATACCGATGCCCAACAGGGCAAAAATGCCGTGTTGGAACTGGCGCAGCACACTGAACATCCAGTCCCAGTTTTGTGCGCCAAAGTAACCCAGATAGACCCAGATCGGGACGCTGATCAACGCGGCAAAACCGTCCATGAAAAAACAGGTGGCAAAACTGACCCGTTGGCTCATGC
>NZ_CALBEX010000271.1 GCF_937889215.1 uncultured Limnohabitans sp. | reverse complement strand
GCCCGTGAACCAACTGCCCCTGACCCCCAACAACTGGCCTGAAGGCCTGCACCAAGCTTGTCGTCTGCTGCGAATGAATTGGCAGGCCCAATGGGATGGCCTGCCCCGCATTTTGACGCTCTGCCAACAATCGTTGAAGCTTGTGCAGGCAACCGATCACGACACCATCGTGCTGAACCAATTTGCCCAATGCGTCGCCCACGACATCGAGCAGCAATTTGCAGACAACACGCGCCCCACAGAGCCGGCCTATCACAACCGCCTGCACACGGCCGATGTATTGATCGTCTTGACCACCCTGCTGCACATCCTGCATGCCACCCATGCAGCACACGACGACAAAACCTGGTCCAGCGCCTTGTTGGCCGCCGCCGTAGCGCATGACTACAAACACCCGGGCGGCGTGAACCAATTTGCATTTCAAATAGAGCGTGCCTCATGGCAAGGGGTGCAGCACATTGCACAAACACTGCCTTCAATCTGGAAACAACGCATCGAGCGTTGGATCCTTGGCACCGACGTTCAAAGCGTTCACTTGAACCACCAACGCATTGCAGACCACGCCTTTGAATGGGTGGACCCTTGGGCTCAAGTGTTGCTCAATGAAGCGGATATCTTTATCAGCGCAACGTCTGAATTTGGCCCGGGCTTGAGCGATGCACTGGCGCGTGAATGGCAATGCGCGGGTTTTGTGGGCCACAGCCGGGTGTCTACACAAGCCGGTCGCGCCGATTTTTTGCGCGCCGCGCTTTTTTCTAGCCCAGCAGCCAAAGCCTTGGGTATTCAAGCGCAAATCCAACAACAACTGACCCCATAAACCAACAGGATTGACCTCATGACCGCTTCCCAATACGACTTTGTGATCGACTTGAAAAAAATCGACGTCCTCGGGACCTTGCACCCAGACTCGATTGAGGCACAAGAGGCCTACCACCAACATGGCCTGAGCAGTGAAGAGAGGCTCTACTACCAACTGATCCAAGATTTGGCACTGGACACGGCCGCTTACAAACCAGGGACAGTGCTGTTCGAGATGGGGCAAGCCGTGACGCAGGGCTACATCATTCGGCAAGGCGATATCGAACTGCGAACCGACGGACGGATTTACAGAGTCGGGCCAGGCGCAGTGCTGGGACTGGCATCGGGTTTGGCCAACCTGCCGCACAACATGAGCGCAAAAGCCTTGACCGTTGTGACCGCCAACCTCATACCGCAAAAAGTATTCAACACGCTCAACACGTGCCATATCGGCCTCAGAGGCATCAACCGAAGCACCATCATGCGCACACTCAACCTCAGCAGCGTTCCTGAAAGCCTGAAATGAGCACCTTCAGTGAAATTTCATTTGCCACAGGCGAACACCTTTTTGAAGCCGGCCAACCCGCCGACAAACTCTACATCATCAAAGCAGGCTGTGTAGAACTGATCGACAGCCGAAGTGGTGAGGTGTTTGTCACCCTGAATGCGGGGCAACCCTTTGGTGAGCAGGCGCTGCTCACAGCGGGCGTGCGCAGCGCAACGGCCCGGGCCAAAGAACCCACAGTCTGCATGGAACTGACAGCCACGGGCTTGCAACAAATCCTGCAAAAAGAAAGCGCACGCAGTCGAATTGTCTTCAGGGCATTGCTGCTGCAACTGTTGATGACCAATCGTTTACGCCACAGTTGAGGCCACCTGACGCGCCACGGCCCGTCACGGCCGGCCACACCCACCACACCCACCACACCCGCCTCACAACACCGCCGACACTCTGGAGGTGGCGGTGCCCAATTCGTCGAGCACATGGCCCGAGCTGAGGCTGACCAGCGCGTTGCCCGAAGGCGTGGGCGCAGCCGTCCAGATGTTGGCGCCTGTCCAGCCACCCGGCGCGTTGTTTTCGCCAGCAACGGTGGTGGTGGTGGTTGACGTGAGGTTGCTCATGGCCTCCACCGCACCTGGCGTATTGCCACCAGCAAAATTGGCCGCATACAGCGCCAGTGTCTCGGCCAGGCTGGCCATGCGGCTGGTGTTGGAGCCCCGTGCGGTGTGGTCACCTGCCCAGGTTCTGGCGTCGGACCAGTTCATGTCGGTAGAAGCGCTTTGGCCCATCTGGAATTCCCACACCTGCGCAGCAATGCTGGTGACAAAGCCCAACGCCGTGTTGCCCGTGGTGGCCTGGGTGCCGCCAGTGACGCCAGTGATGTTGTAGTAGTCCCAATCCGTATTTGAATTCAAACTGAGACCGTCCCGGTCAGTCGTTGATAAAGTTGGGTTGCTTGCCGTGTCGGTATTGTCCAGTCGCGTCCACAAGCCAATGCCATTGCCATCCGGGTCGCCGTAGAAGTACACAAACACATTGCCGGTGATCTTGTCTTGCACAGAGTAGTTTTGGAGGGCCTGCCCAGTGTGTGAGGTTTCAGCCGTGCCGCTGGCCACCAGAAACAGGCGACTGGCTTCAGTCGCTTGCATGACGCCATCGCCGTTGGCGTCCACCGAGATCTTGTGCACGCCGCTGCCATAGGTGTTGTGGGCGGCTTTCTTGAGGGCTGCGCTGCTGGCGGCAAAGCTGATGGTGTAGTCGCCGGTGGTGTTGTT
>NZ_CALBEX010000270.1 GCF_937889215.1 uncultured Limnohabitans sp. | reverse complement strand
GATGAGCAATGAGTTCGATTACATCGTGGTGGGCGGCGGCTCAGCTGGCTGCGTGGTGGCCTCGCGCCTGAGCGAAGACCCCAACGTACGCGTGTGCCTGATCGAAGTGGGCGGACCGGACAAAAGCGTGTTCATCCATGCACCGGCCGGCGTGGTGGCCATGTTGCCCATCCCCTTCAACAACTGGGCGTACAAGACCGTGCCGCAGAAAGGCCTGAACGGCCGCCAGGGCTACCAGCCGCGCGGCAAGGTGCTGGGCGGCTCCAGCTCGATCAACGCCATGCTCTATGTGCGCGGCAACCAACACGACTACGACCACTGGGCGTCGCTGGGCAACAGCGGCTGGTCTTACCAGGACGTGCTGCCCTACTTCAAGAAAGCCGAGCACAACGAGACCCACACCGACAGCGAGTACCACGGCACGGGCGGCCCGCAAAACGTGGCCGAGCTGCGCAGCCCCAGCGCGGTCAACAAAATGTTCCTGGACGCCTGCGCGCTGCACGGCATTCCTTACAACCCCGACTACAACGGGGCCGAGCAGTTTGGCGCGTTCATGTACCAGGTGTTCCACAAAAACGGCGAACGCCACAGCGCGTCCAAGGCCTACATCACGCCCCACATGTCGCGCCCCAACCTCACGGTCAAAACGAACACCATCACCAGCCAGATCCTGTTTGAGGGCAAGCGGGCCGTGGGCGTGCGCGTGCAAGAAGGCGGCCAGACGCATGAGCTGCGTGCCCACAAAGAGGTCATCGTCTCAGCGGGGGCCTTTGGCTCGCCGCAGCTGCTCATGGTCTCGGGCGTGGGGCCAGCAGCCGAGCTGCAGCACCACGGCATTCCGGTGGTGCACGCGCTCGAAGGCGTGGGCAAAAACCTGCACGACCACATCGACCAGGTGCAAACCTGGCGTGCGCCCAGCAACTCCGAGACCTTTGGCGTGTCGGCCACGGGCACCGTCAAGATCACCCAGGCCATTAGCGAGTGGAAGAAACAACGCACCGGCCTGGTGACCAGCACCTTTGCCGAGTCGGGTGCGTTTTTGCGGTCCTCGCCCGAAGTGCAGGCGCCCGATTTGCAGCTGGTGTTTTTGGTTGGCATCGTGGACGACCACAGCCGCAAAATGCACCTGGGCCACGGCTTTTCTTGCCACGTCGACGTGATCCGCCCGCACAGCCGAGGCAGCGTCACACTGGCCAGCCCCGATGTGCGCACCGCGCCGCTGATCGACCCGAACTTTCTGGGCGACGAGCGCGACC
The DNA here is from genome assembly GCF_937889215.1 of uncultured Limnohabitans sp. Lineage (GTDB taxonomy): Bacteria > Pseudomonadota > Gammaproteobacteria > Burkholderiales > Burkholderiaceae_C > Limnohabitans_A. The sequence continues at coordinate 792 of NZ_CALBEX010000270.1, read as the reverse complement.
TCGACCTGCTGGTCAAAGGCGTGCAGATGCAACAAGCCATCATCGAGTCCAAGCCCTTTGACGCCATTCGCGGCAAGATGCTTTACCCGGTGGACAAGAACGACAAGGCCGCCATCGCGGCCGACATCCGCCGCCGCGCCGACACGCAATACCACCCAGTGGGCACCTGCAAGATGGGCACAGCCAGCGACCCACTGGCCGTGGTCGATGCCCAGCTGCGTGTGCATGGCCTGCAAAGCCTGCGCGTGGTGGACGCGTCCATCATGCCCACCGTGTCCAGCGGCAACACCAACGCGCCTACCATCATGATTGGCGAAAAAGCGGCCGACCTGATTCGCCAAGCCTGAAACCCCACCCAGATCGCCTGACATGAAACAACTCCCCACCCTGGGCGAATGCCAAGCCAGCCTAGACCTCGACCTGCAAACCCTGGCCGAGCACCGCAGCCGCTGGGTGCAAACCTCGGTGGCCGAGCGCATCGCCATCCTGAACGAGATCAAGGACGCCCTGCTGCCCGTGGCGCAGGCCTGGGCCGAGACGGCTTCGCGCCAAAAAGGCATTCCGGCTGGCTCGCCGCTCGAAGGCGAGGAATGGCTTTCGGGGCCTTACACCGTCATGGGCTACTGCAACCAGATGATGGCCACGCTGTCCAAGGTGCAAGGCAAACACCACCTTGACGATTTGCCTGTGCGCGAGTTGCCCAACGGCCAACTGGCCGCACGCGTGTTGCCGCATTCGCTGTGGGACCATTTGCTGCTGAGCGGCGTCAAGCTCGATGTGTGGATGCAGCCG
>NZ_CALBEX010000269.1 GCF_937889215.1 uncultured Limnohabitans sp. | reverse complement strand
CCCCCGCCACGTAAATGGCCAGGTCGATCTTCTCGCCGTCGAGTTGCCAAGCCAGGCCGGAGTTACTGGCAGGGTTCGCGACATCAAGCCGCAAGGTTTGAGCGCCCAAGGCTTTGAGTTGGGCAAGACCTTCCTCCGAACGGGCGGTGGCGATCACGCGATCGCCATGGCCGATGTATTGGCGCGCCAGTTCAAAGCCAATGCCGCGGGATGCGCCGATGAGGAGAATGGTGGTCATGACTATTTGATGGTGTAGGTCGGCGGCTTTAGCCCCGACATGAACCCTGAGAAGGCAGATGTCGGACCTGAAGGCACCGACCTACAAGGATGCGAGGGCATCACACCAATTCCAGCGCCACAGCCGTGCCTTCGCCGCCGCCAATGCACAGCGTGGCCAAGCCTTTTTTGAGGCCGCGTGCTTTGAGCGCGTGGATCAGCGTGACCATGATGCGTGCGCCGGATGCGCCAATCGGGTGGCCCAGCGCGCAAGCGCCGCCATTCACGTTGACCTTGTCATGCGACACGTTCAGCTCTTTCATGAGCGCCATGGGCACCACGGCAAAGGCTTCATTGACTTCCCACAGGTCGACGTCTTCGACTGTCCAACCCGCTTTGGCCAGTGCCTTTTGGGTCGCACCCACTGGGGCAGTGGCAAACCACTCAGGCTCTTGTGCGTGGGTGGCGTGGCTCACGATGCGGGCCAGCGGTTTGCAGCCGAGTTTGGCAGCAGTGCTTTCGCGCATGAGCACCATGGCGGCAGCACCGTCGTTGATGGACGAGCTGCTGGCGGCGGTGATGGTGCCGTCTTTTTTGAAGGCGGGCTTGAGGCTACTGATTTTGTCGAGCTTGACTCTGCCCGGGCCTTCGTCGATGGACACCACGCGTTCGCCACTGCGATCTTTCACCATCACAGGCGTGATCTCGGTGGCAAATGCACCCGACTCGGTGGCGGCCTTGGCGCGCTGCACGCTGGTGGTGGCAAAGTGGTCTTGCTCGGCGCGGGTGAAGCTGTATTTGGCGGCGCAGTCTTCGCCAAAGGTGCCCATGCTGCGACCGGCTTCGTAGGCGTCCTCAAGACCGTCGAGCATCATGTGGTCGTAAATTTTGTCGTGGCCCATGCGGTAACCGCCACGGCCTTTGAGCATGAGGTAAGGCGCATTGGTCATGCTTTCCATGCCGCCAGCCACCAACACATCGTGCGAGCCGGCCACCAGCATGTCGTGCGCAAACATGGCCGCGCGCATGCCGGAGCCGCACATTTTGGACAAGGTGACTGCACCTGCACTCTTAGGCAAGCCGCCCTTGAAGCCCGCCTGACGCGCTGGGGCTTGGCCTTGGCCCGCCATGAGGCAGTTGCCAAACAAAACTTCGGTGACGAGCTCAGGGCTGATGCCTGCGCGCTCGACGGCTGCCTTGATGGCGGCACCGCCCAAGTCGTGCGCAGCCAGCGCAGAAAAGTCGCCCTGGAAGCTGCCCATGGGGGTGCGGGCAGCGCTGACGATGACGATGGGATCGTGTG
>NZ_CALBEX010000268.1 GCF_937889215.1 uncultured Limnohabitans sp. | reverse complement strand
ACTGGGCCGTCGGCGTGGGTCCAGTCCCACAGCAGTTGGGCGACCTCGTCCACGCCTTGCTTTTTCAAGGCCGAAAAGAGTTTGACTTCACCGCCACCGGCTTGCAGTCGCGCAATCGACAAGGCTTTGGCTTGCTCGGCGCGGGTCAGCTTGTCGGCTTTGGTCAAGATGATCAAAAACTTCAAGCCTTCCTCGACCCGAGGTCGGATCACTTCGAGCAGGATGTCGTCGAGTTCCGTCAGGCCGTGGCGCGGGTCGCACATCATGACGATGCCCTTGAGGTTTTCGCGGCTGACCAAATAGTTGGCCATAACTTGCTGCCAACGCAGCTTGTCCATTTTGGCTACAGCGGCATAGCCGTAACCGGGCAAATCGGCCAGCACGGTGTCGGTGATGCCCTGTTTGCCCAAGGCAAACAGGTTGATGTGTTGGGTGCGGCCGGGTTTTTTGGAAGCAAAAGCCAGTTGTTTCTTTTGCGTCAGGGTGTTGATGCAAGTGGACTTGCCCGCATTGGAGCGGCCCACAAAAGCGATCTCCGGGGTGTCCATTTCGGGCAAATGGTGCAGTTGTGCAGCGGTCGTCAAAAAGCGGGCCGTGTGCATCCAACCCATGGGCGTGACCACCTTGGGCGTGAGCGCTGCGGATGGGCTGGCAGCAGGATTGGCAGGGGCGGGCGTGCGGGGGCTGGGGCTCATAAATAAGGGATACCTTGGCGCGTCAAGAAACTGACGCAGACCTCATTGTAGAATCCTTGTGTTTTGCGCCAACTCTCGGATCACGCCATGAAGTCGATTACCTCTCTCTTGATCACCGCCTTGTCGGCCGCTTTTGTGGCCGGTTCTGCCTTGGCCGCTGGTCCAGCGCCCAAAGCCGCCAAACCTGATTTGGCCAAGGGCGAAGCCATTTTCAGTCAAGCCTGTGTGGCTTGCCATGCGGCGGACGGCAACTCCACCACGCCAGCCAACCCGAAGTTGGCGCAGCAACACCCCGAATACTTGGTCAAGCAGTTGCACGAGTACAAATCGGGCAAGCGCGCCAACGCGATCATGAGTGGCATGGTCGCCGGCCTGAGCGACGAGGACATGCGCAACATCGCTTTTTGGCTGGCCTCCAAACAAGCCAAGCCAGGTTTTGCCAAAGAAAAAGACACGGTGGCTTGGGGTGAGCGCATCTACCGCGGTGGCATTCCTGACCGTCAGATCGCAGCTTGCGCGAGCTGCCATTCCCCCAACGGTGCGGGCATGCCGGCCCAGTACCCCCGCCTGTCGGGCCAGCACGCTGACTACACCGCCGGCCAATTGGTGATGTTCCGCGAAGGTGTTCGCAAGAACAACCTGCAGATGACACAGGTTGCCGCCAAAATGAACGACCGCGAAATCAAGGCTGTGGCCGACTACATCGCTGGTTTGCGCTGATTTTTTGGCCGAGCATTGACCCAAGCGCGCACTGCGTTTGCCCTGTTGGTTCAAAAGGGTTTTAGGCTCAAAGTCGCGGCCTTGGGGCATAATTAAGGATCGGCTGATATGACATGCACCAAGGCCGGTTTTCCGGCCTTGGACGTTTCTGGCGGGCCTTGTCCCGCCATTTGTTTGGTTGCTTCTTTTTTGAACACTTCATGACGACTGTTGCATCCAGCCCTGAATCTGAGCGCAGCTCGCCCCGAGGGCAGGCTGTGATCGAGTTGCTGTCGTCCATGCGGTTTGCGATCTCCTTGTTGACGATCATCTGCAT
>NZ_CALBEX010000267.1 GCF_937889215.1 uncultured Limnohabitans sp. | reverse complement strand
GAATCGGACCCGCGACCTCTCCCTTACCAAGGGAGTGCTCTACCACTGAGCCACAAGGGCGAAACTTCTGACAAACACATCCGATTGACTGGAGCGGGAAACGGGAATCGAACCCGTGTCATTAGCTTGGAAGGCTAAGGTTCTACCATTAAACTACTCCCGCACTGATTGCGCTGCACGAGTGGATGCAACGCCAATGCTTGGAAACCATTTCCAATTGCTCTCATCAACCGGCGCTAGCCAGTTTGCTGGTGGAGGAGACTGGATTCGAACCAGTGTAGGCGTAAGCCAACAGATTTACAGTCTGCCCCCTTTAGCCACTCGGGCACCCCTCCAGAAGCGAGTCTTAGATTATGCCATCCTTTTGTGACACGCCGCAAGTTGGTTCACAAAAATTTCACCATTGAACCGGGTTTTCGCCCTTTTGCTGCCAAAAAGCCTGGGCCTGTGCAAAGTGGCCGCAGCCCAAAAATGGCACAGGCGGCCGCAGGGCAGACAAGGGCGAAGGGTGATTGGCCTGCAAGACCAAATGCCTGTCCTCACCACCTGCAGCATCGATCAAGGCCTTTTTGGCTTGCGCATGCGCACCCCACAGCATGAAAACCACGGGTTCTGATCGCTGCGCCACGGCGACAACCAGCGCATCCGTCAACGCCTCCCAGCCCCAGCGGGCATGGCTCGCCGGCTGAGTGGCCTCAACCGTCAAGCAGGTGTTGAGCAGCAGCACCCCTTGCTGCGCCCAGCGCACCAAAGAGCCTTGCGCCGATGCAGGGACGCCCAGGCTTTGCTGCAACTCCTTGAAAATGTTGCGCAAGCTGGGCGGCACCCGCACACCCGCAGGCACCGAAAAAGCCAGCCCGTGCGCCTGCCCCGGGCCGTGGTAAGGGTCTTGCCCCAAAATCACCACGCGCACTTGGCTCAAAGGCGTCAAGGCCAATGCCCTGAAGGGCTCCGGGGGGTAAACGGTGTGGCCTGCTGCCAGCGCCTCATTCATGCGTGCGGACAGGGCCAGTCCGACCGGGCTGCGAAAAAAGTCCTCAATGCGTGAAGCCCAGCCCGCATCAAGCGTCGAAGCATCAGGCGGCCAGCGCTCCAAACGGTGGTCTGACGGGGGCGCCTCCCCCAAATCCAGACTTTGCTGAGTCAGCCAAGCAGTCATCAGGCAAAAAGCTTGGCCAGCGCCTCGCCGGGCTCATTGGCACGCATGAAGGCTTCGCCCACCAAGAACGCATTGACTTTCGCGTCGCGCATGCGCCGGACATCTTCCGGAGTTTGAATGCCACTTTCGGTGACCAACAAGCGATCGGCGGGCACATCGGCCAACATGTCGAGCGTGGTCTGCAATGACACCTCGAAGGTTTTCAGGTTGCGGTTGTTGATGCCCACCAGCCGAGTTTTCAGTTTCAGGGCACGGTCCAGCTCGGTGCGGTCGTGCACCTCCACCAACACAGCCATGTCCAGGCTGCGGGCCACGGCCTCCATGTCGGCCATGTGCGCATCGTCCAAACAGGCGGCGATGAGCAAAATGGCATCGGCCCCCATGGCTCGGGCTTCGTACACCTGGTAGGCATCGATCATGAAGTCCTTGCGCAACACCGGCAGGTCGCAGCTCGCGCGGGCTTGCTTGAGGTAATCCACGCTGCCCTGAAAAAACTGTTTGTCCGTCAAGACCGACAAGCAGGCGGCACCAAATTCGGCATAACTTTGGGCAATGTCGGCCGGGATGAACTCGGCCCGCAACACACCCTTGGACGGACTGGCCTTTTTGATCTCAGCGATCACAGCGGCCTGGCCTGCGGCGATCTTGGCGCGCATCGCCCCTTCGAAGTCACGCGTCAGCACGCGGCTTTCGGCATCGGCACGCACCACCGACAGGGGCTTTTGCGTCAAAGCCGCTGCAATTTCTTCGCGCTTGACCGCGACGATTTTGTCCAGGATGTCACTCATGATTTTCTTTCTGTCCGGGCTCAGAGGCAACGGTTTTCAAAATGCAAAAAAGATGCGGCGCATCAACCAAGTCAGCCGCAGCAACAAGGCCGAAATGCCCAAGGTCTTTCAGACCACCTTGTTCAGCCACATGGCTCAATCCGCCTTCTGGCCAAAGGCTACGAACTGCGCCAGCTTGGCTTTGGCCGAGCCGGACTCAATGGCCACCCGGGCGCGCGCCAAGCCGTCAGCGATGCTACTGGCCACATTGGCCGCATACAAGGCGGCGCCCGCGTTGATCATGACGATGTCGCGTGCTGCGCCCGGCTCATTGTCCAGCACGCCTCGCAGCATGGCCATGGATTGTTCGGGCGTGTCCACTTTCAAAGCCCGGTTGCTGGCCATGGGCAAGCCAAAGTCTTCGGGGTGGATTTCGTATTCGGTGATCTGGCCATTTTTCAACTCACCTACCAAGGTAGCCGAACCCAGACTGATCTCGTCCATGCCGTCGCGGCCATACACCACCAACGCGTGTTCGGCACCCAAGCGCTGCAATGCGCGCACCTGAATGCCCACCAAATCGGAGTGGAACACCCCCATCAAAATATGGGGCGCGTTGGCCGGGTTGGTCAATGGCCCGAGGATGTTGAACATCGTGCGCACACCCAGTTCTTTGCGCACCGGTGCGACATTTTTCATGGCCGGGTGGTGGTTGGGCGCGAACATGAAGCCAATGCCCACCTCCTCGATGGAGCGGGCAATCTGTTCTGGTTTGAGGTGGATGTTGCCGCCCAGAGCCTCAACCACATCGGCGCTGCCCGATTTACTGCTGACGCTGCGCCCGCCATGCTTGGCGGTTTTTGCCCCTGCGGCGGCTGCGACAAACATCGCGCAAGTCGATATGTTGAAGGTGTGGGCACCGTCGCCCCCCGTCCCCACGATGTCAACCAAGTGTGTGGGGTCTGCCACATGCACCTTGGTCGAAAACTCGCGCATCACTTGGGCGGCAGCAGTGATCTCGCCGATGGTTTCTTTCTTCACGCGCAAACCGGTGAGCAAGGCGGCCGTCATGACGGGCGACAACTCGCCGTTCATGATCATGCGCATGATGTGCAGCATCTCGTCGTGAAAGATTTCGCGGTGCTCGATGGTGCGTTGCAAGGCTTCCTGGGGGGTGATGGGCATGGTGGGATTCCTCTCGGGTGTTCGGGTTCGTTGAGAAAAGCGTCAATGCGCGGGCGCGTCGGTAAAAGCGAGCTTGAGCCCAAAACCGACAAACAGCAGGCCCGCCACACGGTCCAGGTGGCTCAAGCCGCGCTGCAGTCCAAACGAGTGCTGGGTCAGCCAAGCAGCTGCCCAGGCCCACGCCATGCACACGAGCAGGCTGTTGAGGTTGAACAAGCCGCCCAACAGCACAAAGGACCACGTCGGGTTCTGGGCATCCGCGGGTATGAATTGCGGCACAAAGGCCAAGAAAAACAGTGCCACTTTGGGGTTCAAAACATTTGTTGCGAAAGCGCCAAAGAATACGGCAAGCCTGCGCTGCACTTGACTTGTTGCGTCATCTGCTCGGCCTTGATCGCCCATGGGGTTTGTTGAGAACAGGACAGGGGTCTGCGGTGCGCGCCGCAAAAGTCGCACTCCCATCCACAACAGGTACAAGGCTCCGCCCCATTTGACCAAGTTGAAAGC
>NZ_CALBEX010000266.1 GCF_937889215.1 uncultured Limnohabitans sp. | reverse complement strand
CCGCTACCCTGCCCCCGAGATCAATGACCTGCCAGACGACATCAAAGCCAAAGTGCTGGAGGTGCAAGAAAAAGCCGGGTTTGTGCCCAATGTGTTTCTGGCCTTTGCCCGTCGTCCGGCCGAGTGGCGGGCTTTTTTTGCTTACCACGATGCACTGATGACCCCCGAGACGGTGGGGCGCACAAGCGGCCTCACAAAAGGTGAGCGCGAGATGATCGTGACCACCACCAGCGCGGCCAACCACTGCCTGTATTGCGTGGTGGCCCACGGCGCGATCTTGCGCATTTACGAGAAAAAACCTTTGGTGGCGGACCAGGTGGCCATCAACCACCGCAAGGCCGACATCAGCCCACGCCAGCGCGCCATGCTGGACTTTGCACTCAAGGTTTGCGACCACTCAGACGAGGTGGAAGACGCCGATTTCGCCGCCCTGCACGCGCACGGTTTTGACGACGAAGACATCTGGGACATCGCGGCCATCACCGCCTTCTTTGGCCTCTCCAACCGCATGGCCAGCTTCAGCGGCATGATGCCCAACCCCGAGTTTTACCTGATGGGCCGAGCTCCAAAGGCCAAACCAGCGGCTTGACCTGAAAGGGTCAGGCCGGAGGTGACGCAGGCGGTCGGGCCAACAAGGCCCAGGCCATTTGTGTGAGCGCGTCCTCAAATGCTGGACTGCCCAGCAAGGGCGATTTTTCCAGGCTGGCGCTGCGCAAGGTGCCAATGACCGAGCGGGTCAGCACAAACATTTGCGCGGTGCTGGGCGTGAGCAGCCCAGGGTGATCGATGCGCTCAAAAAACACGGCCAGCCGGTCGGCCACTTGGCGCACCGCGTTGGCCGTTTCGTCGGGCTTTTCCAGCGTCCAACCCAAGCGAATCAGGGTTTGGCTCAGGCCTTTGCCATGAGCAAAACCTTGCAGCAGGATGTGGATGGCATGGCCCAGCAACTCTCGGCCGTCCATTTGCTGCACATCGCTGCGTGTTTCCAGCTCGCGCAGATAGCCCTCCAACTCTTGCAGCACCAGATCTTGCCCGCGTGCGGACATGGCACGCACCAACATGTCTTTGCTGGGAAAGTACTGGTAGAGCGTTCCTATCGAAAAACCGGCCGAAGCGGCGACTTTGTTGGTGGTCAATCCGGCCTCGCCCTCTTTGTCCAAAATCTGAGCCGCAGCCTTGAACAGCGTCTGAATCGTCTGCTGCGCCCTCGCCTGCGTGGGCTGGCGACGCCCGTCTGCTGGGGCTTTGGGCTTGCTGGCAGGTCGCGAAGTGGGCATGGCAGAGGCCTCTTGAAAACATGAGCCGTTTGCGAGTTGTGGCAGGCTCAAAAAGATGAAAATGTTCATATTCTGACGCACCACGGAGATTGCACCATGCAAGCCAGCCACAACGCCGCCCATGCCCCAACCGATTTGACCGTTCGCCGCCTGTCGGTGGACTTGTCCAAAGGTTTTTCTCGCCACTGGAATGGTGGGGACGCGTTTTTGACGGCTTATGCCAATGCTTTGTCGATGAGCTTTCCGGTGGGCGAGCAGTCGTTCATCGATGCCGTCAAGAACGGCGCCAAAGCCTTGCCCGACACGCCCGAAAATGCCGACCTGAAAAGTGTGGCCAAGGGCTTCATCGGACAAGAAGCCACGCACCGCCACCTGCACGCCCTCTACAACGACCACCTTGAAAAGCAAGGCCTGGTCAACCATTGGGGCCCCCGCGCCGAGCGCCGCCTGAAAAAAGGCCGTGAAGAGTTTTTCAGCAAAAGCGAAAAAGGTTATCTGCACGAATTGGCCATCACCGCGGCTTTTGAGCACTACACCTCGATTTTTGGCGACCTGACGTTGGACCGCCTAGACCAAGCCGGTGACTGGTTTGCTGGCGCAGAAGACCCCCTTAAAACCCTCTGGCGCTGGCATGCGGCCGAAGAGTCCGAGCACAAATGTGTGGCCTTTGACCTGTACCAACGTTTGGGCGGCAACCATACTTGGCGCATGCGTTGGTTTTGGTACGTGACGATTCAGTTCAGCACCGACGTCTTCCGCCAAACGGTCAACAACCTCTGGCACGACAAAACGCTCTTCAAGCCCTCCACCTGGTGGTCGGCCAGCAAGTTCTTGTTCGGCCGTCACGGCATGGTCTGGCGCGTGGCCAAGCCCGTTTGGGAATACACCCGCAAAGACTTTCACCCCATGCAAGTGGGCAGCGCCACTTTGTCTCAAGACTGGCTGCAAAGCCATGCAGACCAATGGCGTGCGGTGGGCGCACCAGCCCAACCCACGGCATAAACGCCCTTCAGTCGCTGACCAAGGCCCTCACCCAGTCGGGGAGGGTCACCGCTTTTTGATTGGGAAAATCCACCCAAATCGTGGTCGCGCCACCTGCGGCAAAGATCACCCCCGGCTGGTCGGTGCGCTCCAGCGTGCACCAACTCTCAAAGGTGGTGCGGCCCGGATCGCTCACATACATCTTGGCCAAGATGCTGCCCGGGTATTCAAACTGTTGGTAGAAGTTACAAAACGCATTGACGATCACCGGTCCTTCGCCCTGCGGGTTGGGCATGAAGCCGATCTTGTCAAACCAGTCAATGCGGGTGCTTTCCAAGTACCGGAAATACACCGTGTTGTTGACGTGGCCCATGGCGTCCATGTCACCCCAGCGAATAGGAATGACCAACTCATTGACAAATTTTTTCCGCTCAGGGAGTTCCAGCTTCATGGCTTTGCCCTCAGACCGCAAAACCGTCGTCAGCCGAAACGACCGCGCCATTGATGAAGTGGCTCTGGTCGCTGGCCAGCAGCATCAGCAAGGCATCCAGGTCTTGCGGCTGGCCAACGCGCTTGCGCGGCAGCATGCTGATGAGCTTTTGGCCCTGCTCGGTTTGCCAGTGGTGGTGATTGATTTCGGTGTCGATATAACCCGGGCAAATCGCGTTCACGTTGATGCCGAACTTGCCCCACTCCACCGCAAAGGCCTTGGTCATTTGAATCACAGCGGCCTTGCTCATGCAGTAAACGCCAATTTGCGGCAACACCTTCAGGCCCGCCATCGAGGCGATGTTGATGATGCGCCCGCCCGTGAAGCTGCCCGGCGCAGCGCCCTTGGAACGGGCCAGCATGCGTTTGCCCACCTCTTGAGCCACAAAAAAAGCGCCGCGCACATTGGTGTTCATGATGAAGTCGTAGTCTTCTTCCGTCACGTCTTGGATGCGCTGGGTGGTGCTCACGCCCGAGTTGTTGACCAAAATGTCGATGCTGCCCATCTCGGTTTCGGCATGCGCCACGGCCGCCGCAATGCTGTGGCGGTCGGTCACGTCCATCTCGACTACACGGGCGTCGCCCCCCGCGGCCTCGATCTCGGCCCGCAGGTCTTTGAGTTTTTCCATGCGGCGACTGGCCAACACCACGCCCGCCCCGGCTGCGGCAAGGGTTTTGGCAAATTGCGCCCCCAAGCCCCCCGAAGCGCCAGTGACCAGGGCCACACGGCCCGACAACTCGATTTCATAAGCCATGTCAATTCCTCACAGGGGTTTCGTATCCGTTGCTACAAAAAAGGTGACTCAATTGTGCAGGGGAACCGCCCTCAAGTTGCATAAAATGAGTCACACGCCCGACACCCTTGGTGTCGCCTCTGCATCCACCACTTTCCCAAAGACACCGCCATGAGCCCCGAAGAAATCATCAACACTTACGGCCCCCGCGAATCCATGCCCTACGATGTGGTCGTGGTCGGCGGCGGCCCCGGTGGCCTGTCCACGGCCATTCGCCTCAAACAATTGGCCGCCGAAAAAGGCCAAGATGTGTCGGTGGTGGTGTTGGAAAAAGGCGGCGAGCCCGGTGCCCACATCTTGTCGGGTGCCATCATGGACCCCAAGGCGCTGACCGAACTTTTCCCCAACTGGAAAGAGATGGGTGCCCCGCTCAACCAGCCTGTGACCGACGACGCCTGGAGTTTCCTGAGCGAGACCGGTGCCACCCGCACGCCCGGCATGTTCTTGCCCGAGTGCGCCCAAAACCACGGCAACTACATCATCAGCCTGAGCAACTTGACCCGCTGGCTGGCCCAGCAGGCCGAAAACCTCGGCGTCGAAATTTTCCCCGGCTTTGCCGCAGCCGAGGTGCTGTACAACGAGGACGGCAGCGTCAAAGGTGTGGCCACTGGCAACATGGGGGTGGGCAAAGACGGAGAGCCGACAGAAAACTTCCAGCTCGGCATGGAACTGCACGCCAAGTACACCGTGTTCGCCGAAGGCTCTCGCGGCCACTTGGGCAAACAGCTGATCGCCAAATACAAACTGGACGAAGGCCGTGACCCGCAAACCTACGGCATTGGCATCAAGGAAGTCTGGGAGATCGATCCTTCGCGCCACACCCCCGGCTTTGTGATGCACACCGCCGGCTGGCCCATGAACAACGACACCTACGGCGGTGCTTTCATGTACCACATGGAAGACAACAAAGTCTCCATCAGCTACGTCGTGGGTCTGGACTACGCCAACCCTTGGCTCAGCCCGTTTGAGGAATTCCAGCGTTGGAAAACCCACAACAACATCCAGTGGTACTTCACCAACGACAAGGGCGAAGTCAACGCCAAACGCATTGGCTACGGTGCCCGCGCCATCACGGCTGGCGGTCTGATGAGTCTGCCCAAAACCGTGTTCCCGGGCGGTGCACTGGTTGGATGTGACGCGGGTTACCTGAACGTCAGCCGCATCAAGGGCAGCCACGCTGCCATCAAAACCGGCATGCAAGCCGCCGAAGCTGCGTACGACGCCATCGTGGTAGGCCGCCAGCACGACGAGCTGAGCGCCTACCCAGAGGCTTTTGAGAAGAGCTGGCTCTACACCGAACTGAACAAGTCGCGCAACTTCAAGACTTGGTTCAAAAAAGGCCTCACAGTCGCCACGCTCATGAATGGTTTCGAGCAGTTCGTGCTGCGCGGCCACATTCCATGGACGCTGCGCCGCGACAAAGCCGACCACACCTACCTCAAGCCTGCGGCCGATTGCCCCAAGATCGACTACCCCAAGCCAGACGGCAAGCTGACCTTTGACCGCCTCTCCAGCGTCTTCATCAGCAACACCAACCACGAAGAAAACCAACCGGCCCACTTGACGCTGAAAGACGCCAGCGTGCCTGTCAACATCAATCTGGCCAAGTACGCAGGGCCCGAGGCGCGCTACTGCCCAGCTGGCGTTTACGAATTCGTGAAGAACGAAGACAACTCAGACCGCCTGCAGATCAATGCCCAAAACTGTGTGCATTGCAAAACCTGCGACATCAAGGACCCCACGCAAAACATCGTTTGGGTCACGCCCGAAGGCGGCGGTGGGCCAAATTACACAGGCATGTAAATCGACACCAAGCACCCCAAAGAGGCTCTAAGAGCCTCTTTTTTTGGGCACTGCTGATGGGTACCGCCCAAGGTCACAAAGGCATCACCACCCCCGCGAAAACCCTAGCTATAACGTGGAATGATCCCTTCATAATCCAACTTGTATGACAAGTTGATTCGCAGCTTGTTGTCGTCCATTGAATCACCAGGAGCTATCGAATGAAATTGAGCAAACTGATGTTGGCCATGAGCTTGGTCGTAGGCATCATGTCCACGGCCACAGCGCAAATCACCATGCGCAACAGCATCTCTGTCGGCCAAAATTCGCACCAAGGTGAGGCCATCGACACGCTGGCCAAAGAGGTCGAAAAGCGCACCAATGGCCGCATCAAAATTCAAAACTTCTACTCTGGCTCTTTGGGTGCTGAGCGCGAATCCATCGAATCGGTGCAACTGGGCACCCAAGAGCTGACCACCACCTCCACAGGTCCGGTACCCAACTTTGTGCCTGAGACTCGGATTCTGGATGTGCCCTTCCTGTTCCGAGACAAAGCCCACGCACGAGCCGTGCTGGACAGCCCCATTGGCCAAGAACTGCTTGGCAAGTTCGAGTCCAAAGGCTTCAAGGCCTTGGCTTGGGGTGAAAACGGCGTGCGCCACATGACCAACAGCAAACGTGCCGTGAATTCGCCCGCTGACCTGAAGGGCCTGAAGATGCGCACCATGGAAAACCCAGTGCACGTCGCAGCCTACAAAAGCCTGGGCATCGTGACCACCCCTATGGCCTTCACTGAAGTGTTCACCGCCTTGCAACAAGGCACTGTGGACGGCCAAGAGAACCCTCTGTCGGTGATCATGGCTGCCAACTTCGACCAAGTTCAAAAGCACTTGACGCTGACTGGCCACGTTTACTCGCCCGCAGTGATCTTGATGAACAAGGGCACGTTTGACAAACTCAGCGCCGCTGACAAACAAATCTTCTTGGATTCTGCCAAAGAAGCCGTCAAGGCCAACCGTGCCCGCGTGGACAAGGACGATGCCAACGGCGTGGCCGAGTTGCGCAAAAAAGGCATGAACGTGATCGAGAACGTGGACAAGTCCAAGTTCGTTGCCACCATGGGTCCCGCCATGGCCGAGTTTGAGAAACAGTTTGGCAAAGCCAACCTGGACCGCATCCGCAACTTCAAGTGATCTGAAGCATTTGCAACGCCCGACCGGCGAAGGCTGGCGGGCGTTTTTCAATTCAGCAAAGTAACGGGCCGATGAAACAACTCTTTTTGCGCTTCGAGCACTGGACCACGTCCATCTCCATGATGATCGCTTGCCTCATGATGACCCTGGCCTCTGGCTTTGGCATCCATCAGATCTTCACCCGCTTCATCATCGAATCCCCAGCCGAATGGACCGAGGTGCTGATCCGCTTCAGCCTCATCTGGATGGTGTTTCTGGGCATCCCCACTGCTTTTCGACAAGGGGCCATGGTGAGTGTGGACATGCTCTATCGCTTAAGCGGTGAACGCATGCGCCGCTTTCTTGATGCCGTGGTGGCCATTGCCGCACTGACGCTGTGCAGCATCATTTT
>NZ_CALBEX010000265.1 GCF_937889215.1 uncultured Limnohabitans sp. | reverse complement strand
ATCCGGCATCCATGCAAAACGGCAGCCTAGGCTGCCGTTTTTTTGAATCCAGGCCTATTGTCGGTGACTGAAGCTCAGTCGCCCAGCACCACGCCTTCGCGCCTGGGGTCGGCACCGCCATACCAGCCTGTGGGGGTGCGCTCGATGGCTTGCAGGCCGCTGGTCATGTCGATTTCTCGCACGCTATGGCCGCGTGCCTTGAGGGCGTCGAGTGTGGTGCCGTCAAAGCGTTTGGCTTCCAGCAAAGTGGGGCCGCCCAGCGAGCCGAAGTTGGGCAGGTCAATCGCTTGCTGTGCGTTCAGGCCCCAGTGCAGCGTGCCCGTGAGCAGCTTGGCCGTGTAGTGGATGATGAGTGCGCCCCCGGGGCTGCCGCCACTCATGAGCAACTGGCCTGTGGCCTTGTCAAACACCAAGGTGGGCGACATGGACGAGCGCGGGCGTTTGCCGGGCTCGACCCGGTTGGCAATTGGGCGGCCCTGCGCGTCGGCAGGGGCCAGGCTGAAATCGGTCAACTCGTTGTTGAGCAAAAAGCCACCGGGGCGAGTTGTGTCGGTGGTGACCATGCGGCGCGCGCCAAAGGCGGCTTCGATGGTGGTGGTCATGGCCACGGCGCGGCCTTGTGCATCGACCACGCTGATGTGGCTGGTGCCGTACTCGATTTGTGTGGGCATGGGGGCAAAACTGGTCGTTTGGCCGCCGGGCTGACCGGCTGTGGCCGCTTTCATGGCCTGTGTGCCAATCAGCTGGCTGCGATCGCGCAGGTAAGCGGGGGCCAGCAGGCTGCGCCAGTCGCCAGTGGGGGCGCTCACAAAATCCGGGTCGGCCACGTACTGCGCCCGGTCGGCAAAAGCCAGGCGCGAGGCTTCGGTGTAGCGGTGCAGCCAGTCGGGTGAGGGCAGGCCGCTTGCCAGCTCGGGGCCTTGCGCTTGGGTGTGACCCAACATGCCCAAAATCTGGCCGATGGCGATCTGGCCCGATGACGGCGGTGGGAAGCCGCAGATGCGGTAGGCCCGCGCTGCGGCCGTGTGGTCAAAACACAGGGCCTCGCGCATGCGAGGCTGGTAGTTGGCCAGGTCTTGCAGGCTCAGGGTGCCGGGGCGCGGTGCTTGTGCGGTGCGCGCCACCATGGCTGCAGCCACGGGCCCTTCGTGCAGGGCCCGGCTGCCCATTTGGGCGATGCCGCGCAGCACATGGGCGTATTCGGGGTTGCGCAGCACATGGCCCACAGGCCAGGCTTGGCCATCGGCTTGGTAGAAAAAGCGCAGGGCGAGCGGGTCTTTTTTGAGCAGCGCATCGGCTTGCAGCAAGCTGTGCAAACGGGGGCTGACCCGAAAGCCTTGCTCGGCCAGCGTGATGGCAGGCTGCAGCAACTGCGCCCAAGGCAGGCGGCCGTGCTGGCGGTGCGCCGCCTCCAGCATGCGCACCACACCCGGCACGCCCACCGAATGGCCGCTTTGCACAGCATCCGCGAATGGCAGCGGCTTGCCTTGGTCTAGAAACATGTCGCCGCGTGCGCCAGCGGGGGCGGTTTCGCGCCCGTCGTGCGCCGTGACTTTTTGGCCATCAAAGTGCAACAAAAAAGCGCCGCCGCCAATGCCACTCGACTGCGGCTCCACCAAGCCCAGCACCATTTGCACGGCAATGGCGGCATCCAGCGCCGAGCCGCCTGCACGAAGCACCTGGTGCCCCGCATCGGTGGCCAGCGGGTTGGCAGCGGCCACGGCTTGGCGCGTATAGGCCCAGCCGGGTTTGGCCGTGTTGCCACTGGCCGCTTCGGGTTGCGTGGCGTGATCGGGCACGCTGTAGCGCAGCGCGTTGGCGGGTGCTTGAAAATCTGGCCAAGTTGCACAGGCATTCAAGAGAGACACACTGGTGATGACCAGCGTAAGACGGAAAGTTGCAAAGTTGGAGGTCATAAGCCGTTCTTGGATGGGTGGGCGTTCTCTGACAGGTCTGCAGGTTGACCGTACTTCTTCAGGTCCGCAAAACACGCTGCTGCAAATGGGTTCTGAAATGACGCCGGGTGTGGATGAAGAGGTGAACCAGCACGGTCTGGTCGTCAAACTCATAAATCACACGGGTTTGGCGAACCAAGCGTTGTCTGAAATGAGTCAAACCCAGGGCCCGAAGTTCCTCAAGCGGCGTTCCACTTTCGGGGTGTTCCCCGATGTCACGCAG